>CAVHZP010000093.1:0-7390 GCA_963640485.1 bacterium
TGGTTTCGATGCCGTGGAGTTCGAAAATTTCAGAAATGGTCTGGATCAGTTCGCAGCCGTCCCAGCCGATGTCATCGATGCGACCAACGAAGGGGCTTACATAGGTAGCGCCGGCGCGAGCGGCGAGAAGTGCCTGGTTGGCAGAGAAAATCAGGGTCACATTGGTGCGGATGCCCAGAGCGGTGAGCGCTTTTACCGCTTTCATGCCTTCAGCGGTCATAGGGATCTTGACTACCACGTGAGGATCGAGAGCAGCGAGGACTTTGCCTTCTGCCACCATGCCTTCTGCATCGTCAGCGAGAACTTCGGCAGAAATCGGGCCGTCTACGATGGAAGCGATTTCCTTAATGGTAGCGTGGAAATCTTTGCCTTCCTTGGCAATCAGAGAGGGGTTGGTGGTGACGCCGGAAATAAAGCCCATGTCATTGGCTTTGCGAATGGCTTCTACGTCGGCGGTATCAATAAAAAATTCCATGTGTTAGCTCCTTTAGGTAAGATGTTTAAGTATATACTTGAAATACATCCTACATCTTACACCATTTTAATGGAAAGTCAAGGGCTATTGGTTTAGTAGTCAGTGGTCAGTAATCAGTGATCAGGACGCGTTTTTCGTTACAGTTAAATGTGCCCTGACCACTAATTACTGATTACTAATTACTAAACCGATAGCGCCAATCATCGCTACAATCCCTTCTGTTCGATCCCACTAACCAGGTATCCCAGGTGGGTGGTGGCGTTCAGGGTGACCAGGCGCCAATTTCCCTGGTCGTATTCCAGGACGTTGATGCAGGCGTTATCCTGCTTGATTTGCCAGAAGTGGGCCATGGAGAGGCCCAGGAGGTCGCAGATGATGGCTTTGTTCACGGCATCGTGGGCAGCCACGAGGACGGTCTCGCCGTCGTAGGCTTTGGCGTATTCATCGAAGGCTTCGCGGGCGCGCTTGCGCACGTCTTCCAGGTTTTCGCCTTCCGGCATCTGCACTTGTTCCGGGTGGGTGTGCCAGAGGCGAAATTCTTCGGGATAGCGGGCTTCGATTTCATCAGCGTGAATTCCTTCCCACAGGCCGTGGCTGATTTCCGTGAGACGAATGTCTTTGGTGACTTTGAGGCCATGGTAGTCTGCGGCAAAGCGGCAGGTGTCGTAGGAACGGGACAGGGGGCTGGCGATGGCTCTATCGATGTGGACATCTTTCAAAGCCAGCGCCGCCGCGCGCCCCTGCCGGATGCCCCGCTCGGAAAGCGGCGTGTCTTCCTGGCCCTGATAGCGGCCTTCGATGTTCCAGGTGGTTTCTCCGTGGCGGAGAAGAATGATGCGAATCATATGTACTCCTTTATAGTGTATTATCGGGGGTATTACATTGGTAGGAAGGGATAAGGGATAGGGGATAAGGGATAAGGCGCAATTAACGTAAGCAAGAAGTCATTACCCGCCCTACGGGCATCTTCTTCAGAGAAGAAGGCTTGACGCATTTGGCGAAGCAGTCAAACGCGCCTTATCCCTTATCCCCTATCCCCTATCCCTTAATATCAGTGCTCGCAGTGAATCACTTTCACGTCATGAATGCCTTCGATGTTCATGAGGGCGGGGAGGACGGCGGTGGGGATGTCTTTGTCTACGGCTACCGCCATGACGTTGGTGCCTTTGTCAGCGGACGCGCCGACCTGCATGCCGTTGATGTTGATGCCGGCAGTGCCGAGGACCGATGCCACCTGGCCGATCATGCCCGGTTTGTCTTCGTGGGGCGCGATGATGATGCAGCCTTTCGGCTCAAAGTCCACGCGGAAGTGATCCAAGGAAACAATCTTCGCTTCTTTGCGGTCGAAGAGGGAGCCGGTGATGCGGTGGCTGCCTTTGTCGGTGTCGATGGTGAGGGAAATGGTATTGGTGAAGTAGTGGCCTTTCTTGGTCTTCACTTCGCGGATGTCCATGTGACGTTCTTCGGCAATACCGCGGGCGTTGACGAAGTTCACGGTCTGCTGCAGTACCGGCGAGAGGAGGCCTTTGAGGACAGCGGTGGTGAGTGGCGCGGTTTCTGTTTCTGCCAGTTCACCGGTGTACTCTACATGGATGGCAGCGATGCGGCCGCCGGCAAGGTCGATGCCAATATTTCCCATGCGTTCGCAGAGATTGAAATAGGGCTGGATCACGTGGAGGGTGGCTTTGGTGATGGGGGACGCGTTGACGGCGGTGGCAACCGGTTCGCCGCGGAGTGCCTGGGCTACGCCGATGGCTACGTCGGTGGCTACGCCGGCCTGGGCTTCTTTGGTGGAAGCGCCGAGGTGCGGGGTGAGGGCCACATTGGTCATACCCAGGAATGGATTGTTTTCTGCAGTCAGCGGTTCATGAGGCCATACGTCGATGCCGGCGCCGGCTACTTTTCCGGCTTTGAGGGCAGCGGCCAGGGCTTCGATGTCTACCACGGCGCCGCGGGATGCATTGACGATGCGGACACCGTCTTTCATTTTGGCGATTTCCTTTTCGCCAATCATGCCGCGGGTTTCGTCAGTGAGAGGCGTGTGGAGGGTGATGTAGTCCGACTCTTTGAGGAGAGTTTCCAGATCCACCAGTTCCACGCCCAGCTGTTTGCCGCGTTCCAAGGTGATGTAGGGGTCATAGCCGATGGTTTTCATGTTGAATGCCTGCAGGCGTTTGGCCACATTGGAGCCCACGCGACCAACGCCGATGATGCCCACGGTTTTATTTAGAAGCTGGATGCCGGTGAAGCTCTTTCTGTCCCAGCGGCCTTCCATGATGGACTGGTGCGCCTGGGGGATGTGGCGGGTCATGGAGAGCATGAGGGCGATGGTGTGTTCGCAAGCGGCGATGGTATTGGATTCCGGCGTATTCACCACGGTGATGCCTTTCTTCGTGGCTTCGGCGATATCGATGCCGTCGATGCCCACGCCGGCGCGGCCGATGACTTTGAGATTCGTGGCAGCGTCGATGACTTTTTTGGTGATCACAGTCTGGCTGCGGGTGATGATGGCGTCATAGTCTCCGATGACTTTGCACAGCGCATCTTCTTCCATGTTCGGCTGGATGTCTACGATAAATTCTTTTTCCAAAATTTCTTTGGCTTCTTTAGCAACGTCGGCAGTGATGAAAATTCTCATGATGTATCTCCTTATTGTTTTTAATATATTTGCGTCAGTATAGGGGCTGGATTGTGGTGTTTCCGCCAGTGCGAACATGTCGCTGCGGCTTCTGGCGGCTAGCTGCTGGCTGCTAGCCGGCTAGAAATACATCTCACTGATCCGCCAAGTGCGTTCCGCAATTAGCGGAAGTGAGAAATATTTGGCGGACTGCTTATTGCGTAGGCTTTGTACGTATAGCGCTTATTGTTGAGCTTGTAGCACTGGCTGGCTAGAAGCCAGCTGCTAGCAGCTAGAAGCTACAGCGACATGTACGCACTAGCGGTAACTGCACTAGCCCGCCTTATCCCTTATCCCTGGGCTATCCGCTGATACTCTCTCATAAATTCCGCCAGCGCTTTGGCCGCTTCCGGGGCGACGGCATTGTAGAGGGAGACGCGAAGGCCGCCAACCAGGCGATGGCCTTTGACGCCGATGAAATGTCTGGCCTTGGCTTTTTCTACGAAATCTTTTTCCATATCCGGTGTGGCGAGATTGAAGGTCACATTCATGCGGCTGCGTGCATCTTTTTCTGCATGGCCCTTGTAGAAACCATTGCTTTCATCGATGACGTCATAGATGAGTTTCGCTTTGATTTTATTTCTTTCTTCGATGGCAGGAAGGCCGCCCATGTCCTTGATCCAGTGGAGCATGCAGTTCAGGCTGTAAATGCAGAAGACCGGCGGCGTATTGTACGTAGAATCTTTCTTCACGAAGGTGGCGTATTGCAGGTATTCCGGGATGTCCGTCCGTGCTTTGGCGAGGAGGTCTTTCTTAATGATTGCCAGCGCTACGCCGGCGGCGCCCAGATTTTTCTGGATACCTGCCCAGATCATGTCGAACTGGTTGAAATCCAGCTCCCGGGAGAGAATGTCCGAAGACATATCGCAAATCATGGGCACGTTGACTTTCGGAAATTTCCAATACTCGGTGCCGTAAATGGTGTTGTTGGTGCAAAGGTAGAGGTAGTCGGTTTCCGGCTTGATGTCGTAGGTGTCCGGAATGTAGGAGTAATTTTTATCGGCCGCTGAGTTCGCATCGTAGGCTTCGCCGAAGAAGGCGGCGGAGTTCCTGGCTTTGTGGGCCCACACGCCGGTGTCTGCATAAGCAGCGCGGGTGTGAAGGAAATTGCAGGCGGTCATGAGGAACTGCATGGTGCCGCCGCCCTGAATGAATACGATTTCCTGTTCTTCCGTGAGATGCATCAGCTCGCGAAGAAGCTCTTTCGTCTCGTCCAGCATGTCCTGAAATTCTTTGGACCGATGGCTGATTTCTGTGATGCCCATGCCAGTATTTCTGAAATCGGTGAGATCCTTCTTCATGGCCTCCAGCACTTCCAGTGGCATGGGGGAGGGGCCGGCGTTGAAATTGTATACTCTGTCCATTTTTTCACTCCTAAAAACACAAAAAGAGAAGACGTCCCATGGGACGAGCTTCTCTTTTTCTCGCGGTGCCACCCAATTTAGCTGAAAGGTCTTTGTGGTAGAAAATACAGGAAATAAAAAAACGCTCTCCATCCTCCAAGGGACGAGAGCACCCGCGATACCACCCAAATTGCCTTTCGGCCATCTTTAGCATGCTGTAACGGGCATATCCCGAAAGATTCCTCATCTTTGTCTCCGAAGTGGAAAGATAATAAGCCTTTGACAACTCTCACCAACCGCTGCCTCTCTGAAAAAGTATCATTACCCCTTCTTCATCATCGTCTGTTGCCCTGCATTATAGACCTGTGGGAGAGGAAAGTCAAGAAATTTTTTCGTGGGTTAGCGCTGGCGGTTTAGTAATCAGTAGTTAGTGATCAGTAGTCAGGGCGCATTTAGCGTTGGTAAGAACTGGAATTGTAAGCGGATTGAGACGAGAGGAATCAGCAGTTAAACGCGTCCTGACCACTAATCACTGATCACTGACTACTAAAACGATAGCGTTCTTTTCCTTACAATCTACTTTTCTCATCAGATTTCCCGAAATCTATGCCCACTTGATATTCGAAAGGAGAAATGGGGGAGCGATATAATGAGAGTGGTTATTGGTATTCGAAAGGAGAACGGTCATGGATTTCGAGATCAAATATTTCAAAGACTACGTTTCTTTTCATGTGGACGACAGTCATCCGGTAAAGGAGCTGCTGCCGAACCATGTGGAAGAACTGGAGAGCGAGGAAGCGGAGATTCGCCGCGCCCTGGCCCATCCCATTGATTCGGAGCCGCTATCTCGCATCGTGAAGCCCGGGGAGAAAGTGGTGATCGTCACCAGCGACGTGACCCGGCCCGTGCCGTCCTGGCTCCTGGTGCCGGCAGTGCTGGAAGAACTGGAAGCAGCGGGCATCCCTGACGAGGACATCACCGTGGTCTTTGGCCTGGGCTCCCATCGCCACCACACCGACGAGGAACGGATGCGCCTGGTGGGCGAGGCGGCGTACAAGAAAGTGAAATGCATTGACAGCGATCCCACAGACTGCATCCATATGGGCACTTGCACCAACGGCACATCGGTGGATATTTTCCGCGTGGTGGCAGAGGCGGATCGCCGCATTCTTCTGGGAAACGTGGAGTACCACTACTTCGCCGGTTACAGCGGTGGCATGAAAGCCATCATGCCCGGCGTAGCGTCAGTGGCGTCCATCCAGTCCAATCATAAAAATATGATTCGCCCTAGCGCCTATGCAGGAAATCTCACAGGAAATCCGGTGCGTGACGATATCGAAGAAGTGGCGACCTATTGCCCTGCTGATTTCATTCTGAACGTGGTGCTGGATGATCACAAGAAAGTGGCTTACGCCGCTGCCGGCCACCCGGTGTCTGCTCACCGAAAAGCTTGCCATTTCCTGGACAGCCTCTACAAAGTGGAAATCGAAAAGCCGGCGGACGTGGTCATTGTCTCCACCGGCGGCTATCCGAAAGATATCAATCTGTATCAGGCGCAGAAATCCATCGACAATGCGAAGCACGCCGTGAAGAAGGGCGGCATCATGATCGTCTCCGCGGCCTGTCCCGAAGGCTATGGCAGCACCACCTTTGGCCGCTGGATCGAAACCTACGACACTCCGGAGAAACGCATCGCTGCCATTCATGAACACTTTGAGCTGGGCGGCCACAAGTCCGCCGCCCTCGCTCTCGTGCAGCAGAACTGTACCATCTATCTCGTCACCGACATGGACGACGCCCTGGTGACCCGGGCAAACATGGTGCCTTTCCATAATCTCCAGGAAGCCGTGGACGCCGCCATGAAGGAAATGGGGGACCATGCAAGCTGCTACATCATTCCCATCGGCGGTTCCACATTGCCCATGGCAGGGGAATAGTGCTGCTGTCGCTGGTGCGCACATGTCGATGTAGCTTCTAGCGGCTGGCTGCTAGCTGCTAGTCGGCGGGTGCGACAGGCTCACCGATACGCAAAGAGCGTCCCGCAATGAACGGAAGCAAGACGAGTTTTGCTGACCGTTTATTGCGGGACGCTCTTTGCGTATCGGTGATATGTTTCTCTGGCCGGCTAAAAGCCAGCAGCTAGCCGCTAGAAGCCGCATCGACATGTATGCACCAGCGGAAATAGCACAATAAAAAACCTCACGGAGCGAATCACGTGAGGTTTTCTTTTGGTGGGCGATGACAGGATCGAACTGCCGACATTCTGCTTGTAAGGCAGACGCTCTCCCAGCTGAGCTAATCGCCCATGGTGACCTGTGGGGGATTCGAACCCCCGAACCCGCCGTGAAAGGGCGGTGTCTTAACCGCTTGACGAACAGGCCACTGGCTCCTGAAGCAGGGTTCGAACCTGCGACATCGTGATTAACAGTCACGCGCTCTACCGGCTGAGCTATTCAGGAATCGTACGTCGAGTACGTGAAATATCATACCAAAGGGGAATGGATTTTGCAAGCAGAAAATTATTAGAAATTTATGAATAGCACTATCGGTTTAGTAGTCGGTGATCAGTAGTCGGTAGTCAGGGGCATGAATTCCGGTTTCCTCACAGTTTCCATTTCCCGCTATCGATTGAGTAGGCGGGACGTACCTGCGGCTGGCGTCCTGATTACCAATCAGTGGTTCCCTAATTACTGATTACTAAACTGATAGCGGAAAATGGAAAGCACGTGGAAGCAGCCTAATGCGCCCTGACTACCGACCACCGACTACTGACTACAAAACCAATAGCGGAAAAACGAAAAAATAAAAAGCACTCAGGAGATTTCCTAAGTGCTTTCACATGGTGGGCGATGACAGGATCGAACTGCCGACATTCTGCTTGTAAGGCAGACGCTC
>CAVHZP010000094.1:0-7293 GCA_963640485.1 bacterium
TATTTCCTTTGACAAGAAATTTGATTGTGCTCCGCAAAAAGTTTTCGTCCGCTCTATGCTATAATAGATTTGTCACACTGCAATCCTCCTGGAAATTGTGATAGGAAGGAGGTATGCATATGGATTGGACTTCTAATTTTCTGATCTCGGTCGTGGCGAGTGTAGTTTCGCACTACCTTTGCAAATGGCTTGACCGGTAAGATCACGCGGTGATTGACAAGCCTAAGCCTTCTTTGCTTACGCGTTCTTGTGCTTTGAACAAGAAGAACCCCCGGTTAGATAATACGGATCTGACCGGGGGTTCATTCTTTTGGTACGCCTATGGATTGGATAGGAACCTTGATGTATTTATCATAGCACAATGTATCTCCTTTGACAAGAAACTTTCGTGCTACAGCGCTGGTGGTTTAGTGATCAGTAATTAGTGATCACTAGTCAGGACGCAGTTGGCGCCATTCTTACACGGAGAATATTCCGTTATGTATGAATAACGTCAAACGGGGCCTGACTACTAATTACTGACTACTGATTACTAATCACTAAACCTCCAGCGTCTTCACCGAAACTTCCCTATTTCCCTATTGATCTCCCCGGCGATCATCTGCTTGGCGTTCCAGTCGCCGTGGATGCCGTCCAGGGCCAGCTCGGCGGGCATGACTTCGAAGTTTTTGAAAGGTGCGGCGGTGTCGATGTGGGGCTCGCTTCGGATAAATTCATTCACCTGATCCACGGCGGCGCGCCAGCCTTCGAAGGTGGTCTCGCCGTAGTATTTCTGGATCTGGTCAGGATTCAGTGGCACGATGGTTAAGAGAATCGGCGTGATGCCATGAGCGCGGCATTTGGCGGAAATATTTCTCAAATGGCCGATGACTTTCTCTGGGTCCTGACCCATGCGGAGGTCATTGATGCCGCCCATGATGAGGAGGGTCTTCACGTGGAAGGGGAGCACGTCTTTTTCGAAACGGTTTTCCATCATTTCCGTGGTGTCGCCGCTCTTGCCCATGTTGATGGCGGGGAAGTCGAGGTACGCCACGTAGCTGTAAGCCATGTCGGCGGGGCTGTGGTAGAGGTGGCCACCGCCCTGGGTGATGCTGTCGCCGAAGATGCCCACGTCAATGCGGGCTTCGGGGCTGTTTCGCACTTTTTCCGGCAAACTCCACAGGCCTACGGGATTGCCATCAGCAGAAATACCGCGGACCCGCCAGTAGTAGGTGCCGATGCGGGAGTTCTGGTCGTAGACGTTGGAGAGGGTGGTGATAGTGCTCCACACGCGATGCTTCGACGGGCGGAAATCGTTCACGTTCTCCGGGTATTCTTTGGTCACTTCCACTTCGTACTTCGCCGCCCCGGGGATGCCGGCGTAGGCGTAGACGGGATAAAGGAGGGCGGCGCCGTTCCCTGGGTGGGACACCTGTGGATAGGGGGCGCGGCGGCTCATGGGCTTGGCGGTGCTGCGAAGTTCTCTAGGCGAGGAGAAGGGGCCGATGCCTTCCCACTCGGCATTGATGGGACGGACGCGCCAGTAGAGATTTTCCAAATTGCCAAGGCTGTTCCGGTCTACCAGCACTTCGCTGGTGTAGATTTTTTTATTCTGGTACACTGCGTCATCGGAGGGCTGATTGCGGTCCAGATCCGCCGGAAGACCGCGCAATATTTCCACTTCGTAGCGCACAGACTCCGGGTCATCAGGCCAGGACAAAAGGAGAAGCGGCGCCGCCGCGTCTTCCGATGCTTCCTGGGTGATGGCGTTCGCCATCAAGATAGACGCCATATTCGTCTCGGCGTGGGCGGTGAAGGGAAGGAGGCCCATAAGGGCGAGGGTGCATAAGATGGTGTGTTTTAGCATTTTGTTTCTCTAATCGGTGTTTTAGGGATAAGGGATAAGGGATAGGGGATAAGGGGGCTGGTGGTAATACAGCTGGTGCAAACATGTCGATACAGCTCCTAGCTCCTAGCTGCTGGCTGCTGGCTTCTAGTGCGTACATCTCACCAAACAACAAAGTGCGTCCCACAAGGAACGGAAATCGCCAGCAGTTTGCAGACCGCTATCGGCGAGATATCACCCGCCCTTACGGGCACCCTCTTCAAAGAAGAGGGCTTGATAAGAAAGGCTTCGCCAGCTTAGCCCCCGCCCGTCCAGAGGAAGGGCGGAACCGCGTAGCGGTGGAGGTTTGCGGAAATGGCGGGACGCACTTTGTGCTCATCTCCATGTTTCTCTAGCCGGCCAGCAGCTAGCAGCCAGTAGCTAGCTGCTACAGCGACATGTTCGCACTGGCGATACTATCACAAAAAAGAACAGGCCGAAGCCTGTTTCCTTTTAATAATTATTGGGCAGGAAATACGAGGGGTCCACGGCGCTGCCGTTGATGCGGACTTCGTAGTGGCAGTGGGGGCCGGTGCTATTTCCTGTGCTGCCCACGAGAGCGATGGCGGTGCCTTGCTCTACTTCCTGGCCGGGGGTGACGAGGAGGGCGGAGTTGTGGCCGTAGCGGGTGACGACGCCGCCTTCGTGTTTGATTTCCACCAGGTAACCGTAGCCGTCCACCCAGGTGGCCTGGGTGACTACGCCGGACGCAGTGGCAGCCACAGGGACGCCGTAGTTGGCAGCGATGTCGATGCCTTCATGGTAGGTGGAGCCGATGCCACCGGGGCTTTCGCGGAAGCCGTAGGTGCTGGAAATGGAGCCTTTCACCGGCCAGATGTCCGGGGTGGTGCTGCTGGCTTTGAAGAAGCTGGCGCTGACAGCGTAGCTGTTCGTAAGGAGCTGGTCGCGGAGGGTCACCATGACTTTGATCTGGCTGTCCAGTTTGGTGTCCAGCTGGCGCATGGCTTTCAGGAGTTCGCCGGGATTGGCGAGATGCTGCGCTGCGGTCTCGGTCTGCTTGTGGTCCTTGGGAGACACGCGCTTCGCCTTATCCGGCACGGTGGAAGCGCCGCCCTGGCCGCCGGTGGTGGTGACACTCATGACTGCAGCGGGCTGGTTACTCTTCACCATGTCCTGCAGCTGGCTCGACAGGGTCTCGATGGTTTTGGATTTCTCTTCCAACGCATTCATCTTCTCTTCTGCCATCTGGAGCTGGCTCTGGTAGAGCTGATTCTCCGCGCGAAGGGAACCCATGGAAGCGACGGAGTAACCCGCAGCCCCCAGGGAGAGCACCAGAAGCCCTGCGCCTGCAGAGAGCAGGAGCTTTAATTTTTTTATTTCTTTCGTGGAGAAGGTGTAGGATACTTCTCCTTTTTCGGTATTTTCGGTTTTAGTCATAAATTGCCTCGTAGGGGCGCCAGAGGTTTAGTAATCAGTAATCAGTGATCAGTAATCAGGACGCATTGGGCGCAAGTCCCACATATCAGGAAGTCCACTATGTAAGACCGGCATTAATCGCGTCCTGATCACTGACTACTAATTACTAATTACTAAACCACCAGCGTCACTCCCCTTTATCAACTGCTTCTGTCAATCCGCCGGTCGATGGGCGCTGCGGTGGAGATGTCATTGATCCCATTGATGCTATTGATATCGTTGGTGTCATTGACCACCGGCAGGTCCACTGTGCCGGCATTCTGTGCCACGTCGGGCATTAAGGTTTCCAGTGCCATCTGGATGCTGTCTGCTTCTTCGGCAGAGATGGCTTCGGAGCACTGGCCGTTTACGATCTTCTTTGCATAGATGCGGGATGTGTCATGGCCTGCCAGAGAAGAGAGGAGGAAGCCATTGTTTTTCCCGTCCAGCACAGTCAGGGAGAAGGAGAGCTTGTCGCCGTTGTCGTCGAAAGCGTCGTAGCGCACCAGCCCCACCTTCTGGAAAGAGGAGAGCTGCATGGTAGCCAGAAGCTCCTGCTGGTGCAGCATGCTTTGGGAGGAGGTGACCATCTCCCGAAGCTCTCTCACTTCGGTGGACAGCCTAAGCTCCAGAGAGCCGCCATCTTCTCCGTTCATGAAATATTTGTATTTCTTCTCTAAGCGGTTCAGCCTGCTCCTTAGCAAGAGCACCTGCGCCGCCAGGAGGAGAAGGAGTGCCACCAGGATGGCACTGATCACATATAGAATGGTATTTTCTGCAAACATTGTTGACTCCAATAATAGAAGAAATCCAGGGATAAGGGATAAGGGATAGGGGATAAGGCGCGTTTGGCTGTTGCGTCAATCATGCCATGCCCTCCGGTGATGAGGGATTGAGAAGATGAGTATACAGTTGAGGTAAGCGCCAAATGCGCCTTATCCCTTATCCCTTATCCCTAAACCACCAGCGTTAAACATCACCTATTCAGAAATTCCGTAATTCTCTGAAATTCTTCGTCGTTTTTGAAGGAAATAGAAATGGTGCCGCTGTGGGCTTTTTTGCCGCGGCCCAGTTTGATGGAGACCTGAGTGCCTACGGAGAGTTTTAATTTCTCTTCGATGGATTTCAGGTACGCCGCCGCGTCAGCAGAGAGAGCGGGTTTCTTCGGTCTCGTTTCCTTCTTCTCTTTTTTCTCTTTCATGAGCTTTTCGATTTCGCGAGCGCTCATGCCGTTTTCCCATATTTCTTTAGCGAGACGGATCTGCTCTGCCGGATCTTCCAGCGCGAGAAGCGGGCGGGCCTGGCCTACGGTCAATTTCTTTTCCCGGAGGAGCGATTTCACTTCGTCAGCGAGGCCTACGAGACGGAGGATGTTTGCCACGTAGGAGCGGCTCTTACCCACTTTTTCCGCCATGTCGTTCACCGAGAGGTTGTAGGTATCGATCAATGTCTGGTAAGCTTCGCCCTCTTCGATGGGATTCAGGTCCTCGCGCTGCAAGTTTTCGATGAGCGCCATTTCCGCCATGTTGTCATCGCTGTAAGTGGCGATGATGGAGGGAATCACCGTCAGCCCCGCCAACTTCGCCGCCCGAAGGCGCCGCTCGCCGGTGACGAGCTCGTAGGCGAAGCTCCCGTCCTTCTCCCGGTTTCTCACGGTGATGGGCTGGATGAGGCCATTTTCTTTAATGGAAGAAGCCAGCGCCGCGAGAGACTCTTCGTCAAAGTCCCGCCGGGGCTGCCAGGGATTGGGGTGGATTTTCGAAATGGAAAGCTCGATGACTTTTCCCTTCTCGTCCATCGCCGTGTCCAGCAGGTTGGAGAGGCCTCTTCCCAATTTACTTTTACTCACGTTTCAATACCTCCCGCGTCAGTTTCTTGTACGCCTCAGCGCCTTTGGACTTGGGCGCATAGGTCAAGATGGGTTCGCCGAAGCTGGGCGCCTCGGATAATTTCACGGTCCGGGGAATCACCGTGCGGAACACCAAAGAACCGAAATATTTCTTCACTTCCTCCGCCACCTGGAGAGACAGATTCGTCCGTCCGTCAAACATGGTGAGGAGGATGCCCAGGATGTGGAGCGACGGATTCAGCCGGCGGGAAACGATCTGCACCGTCTTCACCAGCTGCGACAGCCCCTCCAGGGCGTAGAACTCTGCCTGGATGGGGATGAGAATCGAGTCCGCCGCCACCAGAGCATTCAAAGTCATGAGTCCCAGAGACGGAGGGCAATCGATCAAAATGTAATCGTACTCCTCTTTGAGACATTCCAGTTTCTGTTTCAAAAGAAATTCTCTATCGTCCATCCCTGCCAGCTCGATGTCCGCGCCTGCCAGGTCCAGAGAAGAAGGAATGAGCGACAGCTTCTTCACCGCCGTCTTCACGATAGCGTCGTGAGGATCGGCATCATCCAAAAGCACGTCGTACAGATTTTTCCGGAAATCCACGTCCTTCGACAAACCGCTGGTGGAATTTCCCTGGGAATCTTCATCAATCAAAAGCGTCCTCTTGCCGCGGTCGGCCAGATACGCCGCCAGATTCACCGCCGTCGTAGTCTTCCCTACGCCGCCTTTCTGATTGATAATGCTGATAATCACGCCCATAGCTTTCTCCCTTTCGTCGATAGTCCATATCATTATAGCATACTTATCGCCAGTGCGTACAGGTCGATGCAGCCACTAGCTTCTAGCTGCTGGCTGCTAGCCGGCCAGTGCCACATACTCACCCTAAGCACTCTACGTACATAGCCACGCGATTAGCGGTGAGCAAAACATTTCATACTTCCGCTAATCGCGGGATGCACTTTGCACTCATCTCATGTTTCTCCAGCCGGCCAGCAGCTAGCAGCCAGAAGCTAGTAGCTTCAGCGATATGTACGCACTGGCGCAAGCACCACCACCTTGACAATGCCGTCCCTGTCTGCTACTCTAAATAGAAATAATTCAATTTGTCTATGAGGAGTACCTATGGAAGATATATATCTGGATACGGCCAGGATTTTGAAAGCCATTTCCGATCCCAAAAGGCTGAAGATCGTGGACATGCTCTCCTGCCACGCCCAGTGCGCCAATAAATTGCAGGAAGCCTTCTCCATCACCCAGCCCACCCTGTCCCACGACATGAAAGTGCTGGTAGAGTCCGGCCTGGTGCTGGATAAGAGAGACGGCAAACACATTTACTACTCCCTCAACCCCGAAGCACTGCAACAGCTCCAGGACATCATGGGAGAAATTTTCCAAAAAAAATCCCATTACATGTGGCAAAAAAAATAAAAAAGAGCCTTTTCCGGCTCTTTTTTATTTGGGATTATCTGTGCTATAATGGTGGTAACGAGAAGCCGCGAAAAAAATCCTCGGCAGGATCCGGCTCCCTCAAAAAATTGTAAGGTTGAAGAAAGCCCTCTCAAGCCCTTGGGAAGGCTTTTTTCATATGCGGATTACTCGGGTTACTTTCTTCCGGCCATAATCGTGGCAATCAGAATCCCGAATGTGATCATTAAGGTCAATGTCTCATAGGTACTCATCATCTCGCCACCTCCTTTCGGAGGTAAGCCCCTTCGCGTGCTATCTCGTCGAAACTATTATATCATATGTGACTATTTTGAAATTTCTTTTTTTATTTTGAAGACTGTGCTATAATAGAAGAAACGAGATAGCCGTAAAATCCGTAGCGGGGACGGCTTCCTCATTGATAATTGTGTGAAGAAAGCCTCCTAAGCCTTAGAGGGCTTTTTTCATTGGCCGGATTACTTTCTTCCAGCCATGATCGTGGCAATCAGAATCCCGAATGTGATCATTAAAGTTAATGTCTCATAGGTACTCATCATCTCGCCACCTCCTTTCGGAGGTAAGCCTATTCGCGTGCTATCTCGTTGAGATTATTATATCATATATTGGTTTTAGTAATCAGTAGTCGGTGGTCGGTGGTCAGGGCGCGATTACTACCATAGACACTCAGGCCGTCAGACATTAGACGCCAGACCGCGCATACCGGCTGCCTCACTACCGCGAACCGAC
>CAVHZP010000095.1:0-7126 GCA_963640485.1 bacterium
CCACAACAATCACCCCATACGCCGTCGTCTGCCCCTTTTTCCCTGCCACCTTTGTCCAGGGGCCATTCTTGAAAATCGGCGAGAATGGGCGTTCTTTTACTATGACCAGGCGGCGGGCGGCGCGCATGGCGAGCGTTAGCGTTTCCAGCGAGAGGCTGTCGTAGGCAGCGGCGCTGCGGAAGGCTTCCATGTCGTTCACCTCTCGCTTCACCGGGCTTTTGAACATGGGGTCGAAGTAAATGACATCGTAGCTTTTGGGTTCTACGCGGGAAAGGAAATCCCGGTAGTCTTCGTGCAAAAGCTCGATCCGCCGGACGGCGCGGGTGAGGGCGGGATTTTTATCTTCGTAGGCAGCGATGCCGGCGCGGCCGATTTCATAAAGCGCCAGACTTTTTTCCAGCGCCGTCACCTGGCCGCTTTCTCCCACGAACCAGGACAGCGTGGTGGAGTCACCGGCCTGGCCGAAGGTGCAGTCCAGCACTTGCAGCCCTTCCTCTTTCGGCAGGATGTCACAGAGCCGGTCGCCATTTCCTTTTTCCATCTGTCCCACGCGAAGGACGGCGGTGCCCACGTGGAAGCGGTACTCTTCGCCGCCATGCCAATAGGTGGGAAGTTTCTTCCCGTAGATCAGAAATCCGGAAAATCCACTTTCCTTTGCCATGTCTTCCAGCGTCTCGCCCCGAGGCACGTAGGTAAGTCCCAGTGCTTGCGCCCGCGCCTTCGCTTCTTCCTCTATGGCGCGGGTGTATTTTCGTATAGTTGTAACGGCTACGTTCATGGGCGTTTGAAGAGCCTTCCCAGCTCTTCGGGGGTGAATTTCACGATGGTGGGACGGCCATGGGGACACACGAAAGGTCTTGTCGTATGGAAGAGGTCGGTAATGAGCTCTTTCATCTGACGGATGTTCAAGGGGTCGCCCCGTTTCACAGCACCGCGGCAGGCAGCGTATGCCATCATGCGATGGCGCATGGTTTCCGGGGATGGCACATTCTGCTCATGGAAAGCCAAGAGGATATCCTTCATGACCCGCTCCATTTCGGTTTGCGATAAATCTTCGGGGCTACCGGTGATGCGGATCACATCAGGTCCCGCCTGCTCGAAGGTGATGCCCAATCGCTCCAGCTCGCTTCGCTGGTCTTCCAGGATATCCATATCTTCCATATCCACATGAATGAGATAGGGCACCAGGATTTCCTGTACCGGGATGCCTTCGGCTCTGGCCGCCAGGCGGTCATAGCGCACTCGCTCATGGGCGGCGTGCTGGTCGATGATGAAAAGGTCCATGCCCCGCTTGCACAGGATAAAGCAGTCCGACACCTGCCCCAAAGGAATGATGGGCTCTTCGGCTTTCACATTTTCAAAGAGCGCCTCCTGGGACACCTCGGGCGCTTCGCGGCGCTCTTCTTTCCGGTAGCTGTCCAGGACAGAGGTTTCGCCGAAAAGGTCTGCCTTCTTCATCTGCGGCTGGAAGGATTCCTCTTTCCGATCTTTCGGAAGGAGGGAGAGCTTCGGCCGTTCTTTTTCTTCCCAGTGGTACGCCGCGGCGGTCTCGCCCCAGGCGGTGGGCTTCGGCTGCTCGCCCCGCTTTTCCTCTTCCGTGAGGCCGATGTCGTGGCCTAAGGAGGACTTGTCGCCCACGGTCACTTCCGCCGGATTCAGGTCGCCGCCATGAAGAATCTGGTGCCCCGGATCCCGGATGATTTCCCGGGCGATGTGGTCCGCCTCAGACTGGGTAGTCAAAGTTTCCAGTACCCCGTGGTACACGAGGCGGAAAATCGACTGTTCATCAGCGAATTTGATTTCCCGCTTCTGGGGATGCACATTCACGTCGATGCTCTCCGGCGGCACCTGGAAGGACAGCACCAGGATGGGCTGGCCGTTCTTCGGCAGCAGCGAATGGTACGCATTGTCCACCGCCTTCGCCACGGCGCTGCTTTCGATGACGCGGCGATTGATGATGAGAGTCTGGTACTGGCGGCTACTTTTCAAAAGGGAAGGCTTGGAAATAAGCCCTTCCATCACCGCGCTGTCGGTAGACCCGGCCACCGGCAACATTTCTCCTGCCACCTTGGTGCCATAAAGCGCCGAGATGGCATCGAGGAGCCGGCCATTGCCCGGAGTTTCCAGGACGCTTCTACCATTATTGATGAGGCGGAAGGAAATATCCGGATTCGCCAGAGCCAGTTTCCCCATCATAGCGTTGATGCGGCTGGACTCGGTGCGCTCGGATTTCAAAAATTTCTTTCGCGCCGGCACATTATAAAAGAGATCCCGCACTTCGATGGTAGTACCCGACGGCGCGCCGATGGATTTCACCTCGGTCACTTCGCCGCCTACCACTTCCACCACCGTGCCCTCTACATCGTCGGGGCGGCGGGTGGTGATGGCGGTGCGGGAGACGGAGGAAATGCTGGCCAGCGCTTCGCCGCGGAATCCTAAGGACGCGATGTGATAAATATTTTCCACACTGGAAATCTTACTGGTGGCGTGGCGAACGATAGAAAGCTTCGCGTCTTCCATAGACATGCCGCTGCCATTGTCGGTGACGCGGATGTAAGTCATGCCGCCGTCAGCGATTTCCACTTCGATATCCGTGGCGCCGGCGTCCACCGCATTTTCCACCATTTCCTTCACTGCATTGACAGGACGCTCCACCACTTCGCCGGCTGCGATCTGGTTCGCCGTCACTTCGTCCAATACATGAATCAATCCCATTAGCGCCCCTCCTTCGCCTCTTTGCTGAGGCGGAACAGCATATCCATCGCTTCGATGGGGGTCATGCTCATCACGTCGATTTGCGCCAGCTCGTCAATGATGGGCGAAGAAAAGAGATCGAAGCCGCCCATGGCCGGCGCTTCTTTCGGCGCCGGTCTTGCGACTTTCCCGTCCTCTTCTTCCAGCCCCTGGAGAATCTCATCGGCCCGCTTCAAGAGCGGTTCGGGAAGCCCTGCGAGCCTTGCCACGTGGATACCGTAGCTTCGATCCGCGGAGCCCGGCACGATGCGGCGCAGGAAAGTGATGTCCTTGCCCCGTTCTTTGACGGAGACGGTGTAATTTTTGATATGGCTACTGGTGTCCGCCATGTCCGCCAGTTCGTGGTAGTGGGTCGCAAAGAGGGTGAAGCCGTGAATTTTCGTATCGATGTACTCCACCACCGCCTTGGCGATGCTCATGCCATCGTAGGTGCTGGTGCCGCGGCCGATTTCGTCCAAAATGATGAGGCTGTTCTTCGTGGCATTCCGCAAGATGTGGGACACTTCCTGCATTTCCACCATGAAGGTACTCTGGCCGGTAGAAATATCATCGCTGGCTCCCACGCGGGTGAAAATCCGATCCACCGGCGCAAAAGACGCGCTGCGCGCCGGGATGAAGGAGCCGGTCTGTGCCATGATAGTGAGCACTGCCACCTGACGCATATAGGTGGACTTGCCCGCCATGTTCGGCCCGGTGATGACCAGGATTTCCTGGTCCCGGTGGTTCAGCTCCGTGTCATTGGGCACAAACATTTCCCGCTTCAGCGCATGCTCTACCATGGGATGGCGACCGTCTTTGATGGAAATATAGCCATCCTTCGGGCTCATCATGGTGGGACGCACATAGCGATCTTTCAGCGCCGCCCGGGCAAGGCTGGCGAGACAGTCGATTTCTGCTAAAGCGCGAGCGGTCTTTTGCATATCCGGGATTTCCGGACGGATTTCCGCCTTCACTGCCTGGTAAATCCGAAGCTCCAGCTCCTGGGTCTTTTCCTTCGCTGACAGCGCTTTCGTCTCGAATTCTTTTAGTTCCGGCGTGATATAGCGCTCCGCATTGACCAAAGTCTGCTTGCGGATATAGTACGGCGGCACCGGGATTTTATTGGCGTTGGAAATCTCGAAATAGTAACCGAATACATTATTGAAACCGATTTTCAGCTTGATGCCGGTCTTTTCTTTTTCTTTTTCTTCCAGATCGGCGATGTATTTCTGGCTGTTTTCCGAGAGGGAACGCAGTTCATCCAACTCGGCTGAAAAGCCTTCGCGAATGTATTTGCCATCTTTGATATTGCCGGTGCCATTTTCATTCATGGAGCGGTCCAGCAAATCAAAAATCGGCCCGTGCAACGCCAGCTGGTTATTTAATTTCTTGAGCACCACAGAACCAGCGCCGGACAAAAGCGTCTTGATGTCCGGGATCATCTGTAGCGTCGCTTTCAGGGAGAGCAAGTCCTTAGGTGATGTGGAATTGGTCTCGATACGGGAGAGGATACGCTCGAAGTCGAAGACGCGAGACAGCATTTCCTCCAACCGGGACAGCTCCGTCACGTGAGCGGTGAGCTCTTCGATGCCGTCCTGACGGAGCATGATGCGGTTCACATCTTTCAAGGGATGCTCCAGCCAGCGGCGAAGGAGCC
Organism: bacterium; assembly: GCA_963640485.1. GTDB lineage: Bacteria > Bacillota > Negativicutes > Veillonellales > Dialisteraceae > Dialister. Next base: position 4,391 of record CAVHZP010000095.1, read on the forward strand.
GCGCTCCCATGGCGGTATGGGTGTAGTCCAGAAGTTCCAAGAGCGTGCCCCGCCGGCCGCCGTCACGCATATTTTTCGTGATTTCCAGATTGCGCAGACACTCTTCCGACAGCGTCAGCGTATCGTCCTCGCGGATGGGCATGATGGAGTGGAACTCCGCCGCCTCGCTCTTCATCACCTCTTTCAGGTAAGCCGCCAGCGCGCCAAAGACCTTCTGCATCCGCTGACTTTCCAGGTCCTTCACTACCAAAGGCACCGGGAAATCTTCGTTCTCTTCCCTGCGGGAGAGCAGACAAGCCCCCATGCGCGCTGCAGTGAAGCGGGTGATTTTATCGTATAATTCGTCGGACACATGGCAAATCGCTTCCGCCGGATTGTAAACGGAGAGCAGGTCGAAGAATTCTTCCTGCTCTTTTTTCTTGTCCCAAATGCCCCACCAGCATTCCCCGGTGGACACGTCCGCCAGGGCAGCATCGATTTCCTTGTCCGCTTCGGAAATATAAATGAGGTAGTTGTTGGACTTATCGGCGATGGAATTTTCGAAAAGAATGGTGCCCGGTGTGATGACACGGATCACGTCCCGCTTCACCAGCCCCTTCGCCTTCTTCGGCTCCTCCAGCTGCTCACAGATCGCCACCTTGTACCCCTTCTGAATGAGGCGGTAAATGTAAATCTCCGCCGCATGGAAAGGAATGCCGCACATAGGTACCCGCCCGTCAGCGCCCGCCGCCTTGCCCGTCAGCGTAAGCTCCAATTCATGGGACGTCGTGACTGCATCGTCATAGAAAAGCTCGTAGAAATCCCCGAGCCGATAAAAGAGAAGGCAGTCCTGGTACTTCTCTTTTATTTCCTTATACTGCCCCATCAAAGGCGTCTTTGCCATGAAATCATTCCTTTCGTTGTTACGCTAGCGGTGCTAGCGCCATTGCATACATGTCGCTGCAGCTCCTAGCTGCTAGCTGCTAGCTGCTGGCTGCTAGAGAAACTTCTCACCGATATACAAAGAGCGACCCGCAATAAACGGTATCAGCAAATGCTTTACTAACGCTAAGTGCGCGCTTTCTGCGTGTAGCGCTTAGCGGTGAGTCTGTTGCACCAGCCGGCTAGCAGCCAGCAGCTAGGAGCTAGGAGCTGCATCAACATGTTCGCACCAGCGGCAACCGCACCGGTCTTAAACCAGTTTCCCCTTCAGCACCCAAGTCTGCCCCACTTCCACTTTTGCCTGGAGGGTGTCGCCTACTTTGACGCCTTCTTCGTAGGGGAAGAGGATCATTTTATTTCCCGAGGTGCGGCCGTACCACACGTCGTCCTGTTTCGACGGGCCTTCGACGATGATGTCGTAAACTTTGCCTTCCATGGCCTGATTGAGCGCCAGGCTCACTTCGTTTTCCACGTCCATCAGTTCCTGCAGGCGGCGGTGCTTGGTGTCGTCGTCGATCTGGTCAGGCATCCGGGCTGCCGGCGTGCCGGTTCTGGGGGAATAGATGAAAGTATAAGCCGAGTCGAATTTCACTTCTTTGAGAAGCGCCAGGGTTTCCTGATGCATTTCCTCGGTCTCTCCCGGGAAGCCGGTGATGAGGTCCGTGGTGAGGACGATGTCCGGCATTTTCTCACGCACATAGTCCACCAGTTCTTTGAAATGCTCGATGGTGTAGCCGCGGTTCATGCGCTTCAGCATTTCCGTGGAGCCGTGCTGCACCGGCAAATGCATATGGCGCACCACCTTCGGCGAATCCGCCATAGCGTCCACCATGTCTCTCGTCATATCTCTGGGGTGGGAAGTCATGTAGCGCACCCGTTCGATGCCGTCAATCTTGTCGATGGCGCGAATCAGGGTGCCGAAGTCGGTGCCGTTTCTGAAATCCAGGCCGTAGGAGTTCACGTTCTGCCCCAGCAGGGTGATTTCCTTGTATCCTTCCTTCGCGAGACCTTCGATTTCCTGACAAATATCCTCCACCGTGCGGGACAGCTCGCGGCCGCGCACGTAGGGCACGATGCAATAGGTGCAGAATTTGTTGCAGCCCTGCATGATGGGCACCCAGGCAAAGACATTGGACTTTCTCACGGCCTTGAGCTCGCTGTAGTCGCTGACGCTGTGAGGATTTCTCTCGGTCTTCACCACATGCGCGCCCCGGGCGTCTTCTTTGGAAATGATTTCCTTCAAGTCATGAATGTGATACGGTCCGATGACGAAATCAATGATGGGCATACGCTCGATGAGCTTGCCTTTGTTCTCCTGCGCCATGCAGCCGGCGATACCGAGAAGCAAGTGCGGATTTTTTTCTTTCAACTTTTTGATCTCGCCGATCTTGCCATACACTTTTTCCTCTGCGTTCTGGCGAATGCTACAAGTATTCATGATGACGATATCCGCATCCTCCATCGCCTCCGCCGGCTGATACCCCAATTCTTCCAGCTGTCCATTGATTCGCTCGGTGTCGGACTCGTTCATCTGACATCCGTAAGTGATTGTGAAATATTTCTTTTCCATTCCAAGCCGTCCTTTTCTCGCGACATTATTTTCCGATTTCAATTTCATATAGAAATGTATCGTTTTATTATAGCATAGGGGAAAAAATTTTTCAGTAAGACTCTGCGCCTTGCTGGTAGTCGGTAGTCGGTGGTCGGTGGTCGGTAGTCGGTAGTCGGGCGCGCGCCCGACTACTGACTACCGATCGCTTTCAGCGCAGAGCCAACCCCCGCCCTTCGGGCCCTCCCCCTTCCAAAGGAAGGGGG
>CAVHZP010000096.1:0-7091 GCA_963640485.1 bacterium
GACGGTTTCGTGTCGCTGATTACGAAAATGATTTCTTCCGCGAGACGGGGCGCTGTGATTTCTAAAAGCTGCGCCTGGTAAGATGCGAGCGTTTCCTTTTTCATGGGGGTCACTGCATGTACTTCTTCCACAGCTTCCAGGTGAAGTTCAAGGATTTCTGGAGGAGGAAGAAATGGAATGCCCGCTGCGGGTGAGTGAGCCAGAACATTTTCCGTATGGGCGACAGCGCCTGCCACGGCGCCGCCTCGTCTTTACGCGTGGGGCGGTAGCTCTCCTGCTTCGTCTGCAACCGCTGGGACAGGAAGAGCCCGGCCAAAAGAATGAGCAATGGCTTGAGCCAGGAAGAATTATTTTTCATAGGGATCACCTCGGGGGATAGGGAGGATTTGGCGCTGTTGATTGAGTAATCAGTGGTCAGTAGTCAGTGATCAGGGCGCGTTTGGCTGCGGCGAAAAATTTTCCCTTTTCCAGCTATCGAGGAATCTTTCGGCGATAATGGAAAATAGAAAAGCTTTTGCTGATGCTAAATGCGAACCGACTACCGATTACCGATTACTAAATCGCCGACTACTGATTATTAAGGCGATAGCGGAATCAGTACAAATGGGATAGCAGACAAAAGCGTCCTGACCACTGACCACTGATTACTGATTACTAAGGCGATAGCGGTAAACGCCGCTCTCATTTTCCTAACACTAATAGTTTATACAACGCCGTAAGCGGCAGGCCCACCACGTTGTCGTAGGAGCCCTCGATTTTTTCCACCAGCACGGCGCCTTTGCCCTGGATGCCGTAGGCGCCGGCTTTGTCTGTGGGTTCGCCGGTGGAAATGTACCAGCGGATTTCTTTTTCGGTGAGCTCTCGGAAATAAACCTTCGTGGTCTCCACGTGGAGATGCACGGCGCCTTGATGAAATACGGCGAGGCCGGTCTTCACCTCGTGAGCCTTGCCGGAGAGGAGGCGCAGCATGGCGAGGGCGCCGTCTTCGCCTTTCGGCTTGCCCAGCACCTGATCGCCCAGCACCACCACCGTGTCCGCGGCGACCACCGGGCGGGCGTCGCCTTTTTCCTCTTTCACGGATTTCCCTTTGCCGTAAGCATTGAAGAGCGTCACCAGGTCCGCGCCGTGGAAATGTTGAAATTGTTTCTGCACGCTCGTCGGCTCTTCGGCGATGCGGGAGAGCGCCTCCGTTTCCGTCTCTGCTTCTGCAAATGAAGCGGGGCAGATTTCCTCACTCCAGCCGATCTGCTGCACAAGCTCCCGCCGCCGCGGCGAAGCCGATGCCAATATGATATGCATGGTCCATACACCTCCTGTGTTTTCTATTTCATTATACCCCATGGGACAAGGGATAGGGGATAGGGGATAAGGGATAAGGGATAAGGGATAAGGGATAGGGCGCATTTTCCGCAATGTAACCTCCTTCCTCTGGAAGGAGGGGAACCGCGAAGCGGTGGAGGTTGGCTTTGCGTCAAGCCCTCTTCTTTGAAGAGGGGATGCCCCCGCTATTGCAGTTCCATCATCCGGCCTGACGGCCACCTTCTTCAAAGAAGAAGGCTTATGCGCGTTTCCCGCTATAGTCAAGTGCGTCTTTATCCTTTTACTCCAAAAACCTTAACAAATCCCCTCACTTGTGTTATCTTATTACGAGCAAACGGCTTAGGAAGTATTTATATTCCAAAGTATATTTTGTAATGAACTACGAATGAAGTCTCAGGAAATCATAAGAGACCATTCGGGAGAGAGAAGGGGAATCGGTATGAACTATAAGAAGACAGCGGCGGTGTTGGCGGCTTGCCTGCTGACCGGTGCAGGGAGTGCTTTTGCGGAGAACGCAGCGCCGGTATTTGCATTGCAGGGGATCACGGTGACGGCGACGCGGCAGGCAGAGAGTCTCCAGGACGTGCCCGCCAATGTGCAGGTGATCACAGAGAAAGATATCAAGTCGAGAAATATTCAGACTGCCGCCGATGCGGTGGCTATGGCCACCGGCGTTTCGGTGTCGAACTCCGTGGAAGGCACTGTGAACCTTCGGGGCTACAGCTCGAAGAATGTGCTGGTGCTGGTGGACGGCCAGCAGATGAATACCGCTTGGAATGGCGATGTGGACTGGAATATGATCCCCGTGGAAAATATCCGCAAGATCGAAGTGGTCTCCGGCGGTCAGTCGGCACTCTATGGCGGCCGCGCGGTGGGCGGCGTGATTAACATCATGACCAAGAGTGAGAAGAAAGACGGCGTCCACGGTTCCGCCTTCGCCAGCTACGGCAGCCACGGCACTGTGAAGCAGGCGTACTCCGTCAGCGGGAAGAAGGACAAATTCACCTGGGGCACTTTCTACGAATCCAAGCAGACCAATGGCTGGCGGGATTATGATGTGTCCGTTTCCAAGAGCGGCCCCGTAGAAGGCTATGCCTCCGATTCGCAGGGCAATGCCATCATCGGCCAGCGCGGTAAGAAATGGGTGCTCTCTGAAAATTACGGCTTCAATCTGGGCTACGCCTTCAACGACGACCAGAAGCTGACGTATAAATACACCCACGCCATTTACGATTGGTCTTACTCTGATCCGATTTCCTACGTCACCGGGGACAGCCCCTGGAAGGGGACCATCGGCGCGAAATCGTTCAAGCCCTCTTCGTTCCTGGGAACCAATGGCTGGCGCACGTACAATATGCACTCTCTGACTTACAATGATCAGAAGAACAAAGTGCACGCTCACTTCGGCATGGTGGACTACACGAAAGATGGCTACACCTCTGCAGGGACTAGCGTGAACAATCAGTTCGAAGGAGAAGGGACGAAATCTTCGTACCCATCCAAGTCCTGGGATTTCGATATCAATAAGAGATGGACCTGGGGCGATCACAATGTGCTGCTGGGCACTTCCTATGGACGGGACCGTTTCGACCAGACCCTCACCACTGTGAGCGATTGGAAAAATTGGAACAGTACTGTGAAATCGCTGGACCAGAAGCTGGGCGGCAAAGATAAATACTGGTCCATCTACGCACAGGACAAGTGGGCCTTCACACCGAAATGGACTGCTTACATCGGCGGCCGCTATGACCACTACACCAAGTACGATGGCTATGACACCAAGGACTACGATGGGAAACCGAATTTCAATGAAGAGAAATCCTACTCCCAGTTCTCGCCGAAGCTCTCTTTGGACTATGCGGTCAATGACAGCACCAATGTCTATGCGTCTTACGGGAAATCTTTCAATACGCCGATCCTGTACCAGCTCTATCGTTACTCCGCAGCGAAATACGGTGGCACTACTTTCCCGAACCCGAGCCTGACACCGGAGAAGACAGACACCTGGGAATTGGGCGTGAAGAAGAAACTGAATAAGACGGACATCCACGCCGATGTGTTCTATGCGAAGACGAAGGACTATATCCATCTGAACAAAGAAGACACGGCTCACCAGTTCTATGAAAATGCCGGCGACGAAAAGAAACACGGTTTCGAAGTGTCGCTCACCCAGCATCACAGCGACCTGTGGACGTCCTACATCAATTACACCTGGGAAACCGGAAAGATCGAAGGCGAGAAGGACTACGACATCCCGCGGCACCTGCTCCACCTGGGCACCACCTTCCACAAAGATCCCTGGACGGTGAATGTGGACGGCATGTTCATCTCCGACCGCACCGAAGAGGGCCAGCAGAGCGGCTGCTTCAAGGCCAGAGACGCTTACTTCCTCTTGAACCTCAACACCACCTACCAGGTCAATAAAAATTTCTCCCTGCAATTCTCCATCGAAAATCTCCTGGACAGAGAATACTACGATGAAGACATCTCCACCAGCCATTACTACATCGGCGATGGCAGGACCTATACCTTGGCAGCGAGATATACGTTCTGAGGAAATAAAAAAGCAGCCAATCCCGAATGAGTCATCATTCAGGATTGGCTGCTTTTGTTTTGGAGTTGGTGGATAGACGCTATTGGTTTAGCAATCAGTGGTCAGTAGTTAGTGATCAGGGCGCGTTTTCCGCTATTAGCACAGCTCGAAGTCACATCCATGTGAGGCTGGCGGTAAATGCGTCCTGATCACTGATTACTAATTACTGATCACTAACCCCCAGCCTTATTCATAGAACTGCGTCACTGCTTCTACCAGGTACGCCGTATCTTTTGTGCCGGCGGTCTCGTAGGAGGAGTGCATAGCGAGCTGCGGGAGGCCGATGTCCACGGTGGGCATGGCCACGCGGGTGTTGGAAATATTTCCCAGCGTCGAGCCGCCGGGGTTATCGCTATGGTTCGTGAAGGTCTGGGTGGGGATGCCGTGGTCCTTGCAGAGCTTGCGGAAGTACGCTGCCGAGAGGGCATTGGTGGCATATTTCTGCGCTGCGCTGTATTTCACCACGATGCCGCCATTCATGACGGGGCGGTTGCCCGGGTCTGCGTACTCCGGATGGTTCGGGTGGACGCTGTGGGCGTTGTCGGCGGAAATCATGAAGCTTCTGGCAATCATGGCCATGGTTTCATCATAAGAGTAACCCAGCGACATAGAGAGGCGGGTCAGCACATTGTGAAGGAATGTGGAGCCGGCGCCCTGCGCGGTGGCGCTGCCCACTTCTTCGTTGTCGAAGAGGGCGTAGAGGGAAATATATTTCTCCTTCTTGCCCTGGGTGAAGCCGCGGAAGCAGGAGAAGGCGCACTGCAGGTCGTCCAGCTTCGGCGAGGAAATGAATTCCTTCTCTTCGCCCCACAGGGTGCCGGGCACGCGGCTGTAGAGGAAGAGGTCATGGGCGAGAATGTCTTCGGCCTTCACCTTCGCCGCCGCTGCCACCACGTCCATGAAAGGCGTCTTGCCGCCGTTCATGCCATAGAGCGGCAGCAGATCCTTCTGCACCTTCCACTCTTTGTGCTGGTTCACGCTGCGGTCCATGTGGATCGCCACATTGGGAATCACCAGCATGGTGCCGTCCACAGCTACCAGTTTTTCGGCGAGATGACCATTTTCGGTGACGATGAGGCGACCTGCCACGGAGAGAGGGCGATCCAGCCAGGTGCTCATGAGCATGCCGCCGTAGCCTTCTACATTGAGGCGTACATAGGGGCCGTCATGGAGCTCCGGATTTTCTTTGATTTTGAAGGTAGGAGAATCGCAATGAGCAGCGGTGATGTGGAAGGCTTCTGCTTCGCCTTCCGGCACAGTGAAGGCCATGAGGGCGCTGCCGCCGCGGGTGACTACATACTTGCCGCCTTTCTCGATGTGCCAGGTGTCCTCTTCGCGGATTTCCGTGAAGCCCGCATAGAGGAGCGCCGACTTGATGCCTTTCACCGCGTGGAACATGGATGGCGACTTGGCGATGAAGTGGACCAGGTCACGGCCGATTTCTTCCGGTGTGTTGATAGGTTCCATTATTTTTTATTTCCTACTTTTTTCTGGTACACAGCTTCAGCCATCTGAGCGCGAGCGCGGATCACCGGGTTCGAAGAGTTTACGGAAGTGGGAGTGAAATTGCTCTTGTAGTGGAGCTTCTTCGTTTCCTTTTCCATTTCCACCACCTGGATGGTGCCGGCAGTGCGGTCGTAAGCGTAAGTGTAAGTGCAGGTGCCGCCTTCGATGGCTTCGATGGCAACGAAATTCAGGATTTCATGACCGTTGGTGGTCTTCTTGATGCTGGTCTCCTGCATGTCGATGGAGGTCGTTTCATTGTACTTCCAAAGTCCCTGCGCGGAAACAGACATAGCACCGGCAGCGATGGCAGCGGTGAGACCCAAAGTAATCAGCATTTTTTTCATTTCGAAATCACTCTCTTTCTGAAATATAAGGTAAAAGTTTTGGCTCTTCTCCTACAAGTTATTTTATTATAGCATATTTGGAGATGTGATAGAATAAAGGAAAATGGGATAAGGGATAGGGGATAAGGGATAAGGCGGGCTGGTGCGAACATAGCGGCAAAAAGTTCGAGGTTCAAGGTGCCGGGTTCAAGGTATAGTGCGGCGCACTACAACTTGAACCTCGGCCCCTGAAGTTTGAGCCACTCGTCCTACATGGGATGGGAGAAAATGAGGCTGTAGTTAAACACGCCTTATCCCTTATCCCTTATCCCTTATCCCTTATCCCCTATCCCCTATCCCTTATCCCCTATCCCTTATCCCTTACGATTACAAATGGGAGGAATCTATCATGAACTACTCTTTCATCGTATCCTACGACGGCAGCCGGTACGAAGGCTGGCAGCGGCAGAGCCGGACCGGGGAGACCGTCCAGGGGAAATTGGAAAAAGCCATTTCCTCCTTCACCGGCGAAGCGGCGCAGGTCATCGGCGCCGGACGGACGGACGCCGGCGTCCACGCCCGGGGGCAGCGGGCCAATGTGCATCTTGCCGCCGCCTTCCCGCTCGCGCAGCTGCAGGAGGAAATCAATCGCCGGCTCCCCGATGACATTTCCATTTCCTCCATGCGCGAAGCCGGCGACCGTTTCCACAGCCGCTTCTCGGCGCGAAGGAAATGGTATCGCTATCGCATCCGCGTGGGCGCAGAGAAAAATGTCTTCGACCGCCGCTACGTGTGGCAGCTCGGCGAAGCGCTGGACATCAGCGCCATGGAAAAAGCCGCGGCGCTTCTCACCGGCACTCATGACTTCACGTCGTTCTGCGGAAATAAAAAAATGAAAAAGTCCGCTGTTCGCACAGTAGAAAAAATTTCTTTCGAGGAAAAGCGCGGCGAGCTCTTCCTCGATTTCTACGGCGATGGATTTTTGCAAAATATGATCCGCATCCTCGTAGGCACTCTCGTGGAAGTGGGCGAGGGCAAACGGGATCCGGCGGACATGGAAAACATCCTCGCCGCCAAAGATAGAAGTAAGGCCGGCTTCACCGCCCCCGCCTGCGGGCTGTGCCTGATGGAAGTTTGGTATTGAGGGTGACGCTAGCGGGGGAGTAATCAGTAATTAGTAGTCAGTGATCAGGACGCAGTTGACGTTACAGCCAAACGCGTCCTGACCGCTGAGCACCAATCGCTGACTGCTAAGCTGATGAAGGAAGCAGCAGAGATGGGTAAGCAGTCAAATGCGTCCTGACCGCTGAGCACCAATCGCTGACTGCTAAGCTGATGAAGGAAGCAGC
>CAVHZP010000097.1:0-7069 GCA_963640485.1 bacterium
GAAAGAAACCTGTATGAGAAATCATGCGGGTTTCTTTTTTGTTGGAAAAGGGATAAGGGATAGGGGATAAGGGATAAGGGATAAGGGATAAGGCGCGTTTGGCTGCTTGGTCAAATGCGCCAAGCCCTCTTCTCTGAAGAGGGTGCCCGTAAGGGCGGGTGATGGCTCCCTGTCGTTGGGCAATGCTGTTAAGAAACTACTGATTCTTCGATTTAATTAGTGTTTCCCTGTATTTCCCCAATAAAAAAACAGGACACAGCAATCGCTTGTCCTGTTTTTTATTGGGGAAAAATTATTTATAAATGATCTGTCCCACCAGGTTGGTCATGAGGCTCTCCGCGTTATCGAGGGAGGAGAGGTGGTTGATGTACATGAAGGACACCTGGGAGCCGATGTAGTTGCGGAACTGGTTGAAGCGGGCGCCGGTGGCTTCGGCTTCGGTGAATCCGTAAGACTTCTTGGCGATGGTCTGCAGGATTTCGATGGTCTTCTTGGATGCGGGGACGGAGAGGACCCAGTCATGGTCGCCCAGGTGGACGATGTAGCCTTCCTGCTTGTGCGGTGTGGGGAGATGTTCGCCGTCGGAGGTGAGGAGGCCCAGGCGGACGGGATCTTTTCCTGTGATGATAGAGGCCGCCAGAATCCAGCTGACCACGTCTGCTTCGTCTTTCGGGCCGGTGGGTGCTGCGTGAGCACAAGCCTGAGCGACTACTTCTGCTGCCGGGAGTCCTCTGTAAATGGATTCGGCGATAGAGAGGACATGGTGAGCGCCCTGGCCACCGATGGTGTATTCTTTGCGGGAGGAGCCATCAGCCTGCCACTGGAAGACGAATGGTTTCTCGATATCGTGGAGCGCCTGAGCGGCTACGGCGATGTCGTAGTCCACGTCATAGTGGAAGACGTCTTTGTAAGTCTGGCAGAGGCCTACAGTGATGTGCAGGTTGCTGTCCACGTGGGTGGCCAGGCCACCGGGGTAGGGGTGATGGCTCATGTAGCCGCTGCCCGGTGCGGTCATGAATGGCTGCAGCTTGGAGGGAACCGGTGGGAGCAAAGTTTCTGCGGAAATCTTGGAGGGATCCACCAGTTTCTTGTCTACCAGCGTGTTATAGAGGCGCTGAATGGAGGAAGCGGAGGTGTAGTTTTCCATGAATGTAGGGAACGGGTTCTGAATCATGGAAAGGGTAGCCGATTTCAAAGAGCGATCTTTGATGGTATCCACGATGGAAAGGATGTCTTTATAGGAATCATTGACCAGGGGCGAAGCCTTGGCAGCGTCCTCGGCCACCTTCGGCAAAGCAGAGAGGGCGATGGGACGGATTTCCAGGGATTTGGCAGCGGCTTCTTTGGCTTCGGCGGTGAAGGGCATACGGAAGAGCATAGCACCTGCCGCAGTGCCGGCAGCCAGTTTCAGGAAAGAACGACGGGAAATGGAATTTTGTGTGATTGCATTCATGAAAAGTTTCCTCCAAAAATGGGTAACCAATGACGACTGGGACTTGGGGAGCAGGAATGGGAAATCTGCTTTGCCTATCCGGCATCGCAGGTGGGGAGTAATAGATGGAGATGGTTGTCCTGTGCTCCGTTTGCGAACCCCTGATGTCCTGTCATGCTTCTCAGTGTAATAGGGCGATGCAAATAGTCTGTCCTTTTCATGAAAAAATTCCGTTCATTTCTGTCAGACTTTTGTCAATTAACAAAAGTTTTGCGAAGTTTACAAAATTTCTACCTGTTGTTGAAATGAAATCCATAGGACTGACATACAATGGTATACATCATTTCAGTAGCGGGCGATTGCCTGCGACACTTAGTAAAAAGGAGAATGACTATGTTTGGTATCGGAATTCCGGAACTGCTTTTGATTCTTGTGATTGGTCTCATTGTCTTTGGACCGGGGAAATTGCCGGAAATCGGTAAGGCATTGGGAAAGAGCATGCATGAATTCAAGGACGCAGTGAATACAGACAGCCCGAAGACTGTGGTGGTCACCCAGGCGGCACCGGTAGAAGCGAAAGCAGTGGAAGGTGCGAAAAAATGATAACCGCTGATACGGCGGAGATGCCGCTCACCGGCCATTTGCAGGAACTTCGGAAACGGCTCATCTTTTCCCTCATCGCCATTGCGGTAGGGACAGGGGTGAGCTTTTTCTTTATCCGGGAACTCATGGCCTTCCTCACCGCTCCCGTGGGACAGCTCTACTTCGCCCGTCCGGCGGAAGTGCTGGTGATCTATTGCAAAGCGGCGGTGATGGCGGGATTTATTCTCGCATCGCCGGTGGTGTTCTTCGAATTCTGGCGCTTCGTCCTGCCGGCCTTGACGGACAAAGAACGCACCTGGACCTGCGTCTTCGTGCCGCTCTCGGTGACTTTATTTCTGGGCGGCGTGGGCTTTTCCTATTTCTACGTGATGCCTGAAAGTCTTCATTTCCTCATGGCCTTCGGCGGCGAGGATTTCAAACCGCTCCTGTCCATGGAGAATTATCTGGAGTTCGTGCTCTTCATGATCTTCCCCTTCGGCGTGGTTTGCAACATGCCGCTCATCCTCATCGCCATGGCCAGAGCCGGCCTGGTTTCCGCCAAAGGTTTGGCGAAAGGAAGGAAATACGTGATTTTCGCCTCTTTCGTCTTGGCGGCCATCATCACACCGACACCGGACATCATGACCCAGTGCTTCCTGGCAGTGCCGGCCATCGTGCTCTTTGAGATCAGCCTGTGGGTGATTAGAGTGTTTTCGTGATTAGTAAATGGGACGTGCAAAGCTGCCGTCTCATTTTTCTTGCTCTTAATAGCATTCCTTTAAACAGCGGGATGCACTTTGCTCTTCGATTTAATCAGTGGTTCCCTAGCCCGATTAGCAGCCAGCAGCCGGCAGCTCAAGCGACATGTTTGCACTGGTAGTAGCAGCAGAAGGCAGCACCAAAGCACTGATTCATGGTATAATATAAATGGAGAAGTGTATCTTCTCTTGGTAAATGATTTAACTTTTTTACTGTATTTTTACAGTCATGATGTAATGTAGTAAGGTGTGCGATTTACCTATTTCTTGGGTGTGAGGAAAAGGCAGCGAGGCAAGGGAATCTGGCGGAAAACGCGTTCTTATCCCTTATCCCCTATCCCTTATCCCTACGCAACCAACGATACATTTAAAAGGGGGCGCTCTATGGCAGAACAAAAGCCGCTCGTTTATGGAATCATTCACATTGGGTCTTCCAATCTGTCCATGCGGATTGTGGAATACACCAATATCAAAGAGGTCCGGGTCATCGAATCGGTGCGGAAGGACACGAATTTCGGTGAGGAAGTTTTCAATCACAAGAGACTTTCCTTCGCATCGATCCGCCGGCTGTGCCGCATGCTGAATGGGCTGAAGCAGCTCTTGCAGGATTACCAGGTGAAGGTGTACACCGTCTACGCCACGGCAGTATTCCGTGAAGCGGAGAATTGCCGTTCCATCCTGGACCTGATCCGCGTGCAGACCGGTTTCCACGTGCAGGTAGTAGATATGCCGCAGGAAATCTATTTCAAGCATTTCGGCCTGCAGTACCAGCTCAAGCAATACAACCGCGCAGAGAAGGAGAGGCTGGGCAGCAATTTCCTCTTCGTGGACATCACCTCTGGCTGCGTGGGGCTTACGGTATGGGAGAAGGGGGCGCTGAAGTACCAGCACAATGTGCACATCGGCACCCTGCGGCTCCTGGAAACATTCAAAACGAATCAGCGAGAGTCCCGCTATTTCCCGGAGGCCCTGGCAGAGTACATTCACGCCATCATGGAACCTTTGTGGGTGTCGATTCGCCAATTCCACATCGACTCGGTCATTCTTTCCGGTCGCGAAGCGCGTATCGTGGCGATGTTGATGCACCGGGATCTGGACAAGACGGACATCGCCGAAGTGAAGCCCGATGAATTCTATCGTTTCTACGAAGAGTCCGGCCGCCTTTCCATGTCCATGACTATGCAGAAATACCACATCAGCGAGGCTTGGGCGTCTACGGTCAGCCCGACCATTCATATTTATAGAGAAATCCTGAACTCTGTGCCGGCAAAGAATGTGGTGATGATGGGCATGACCTTCATCAAAGCGGCGGCGCTTTTCTATGGCGCCCAGAAGACGAAGGACCCGGCGCTGCTCTATATGCGCGCGCAAAATCTGGAGCTCACCCGCTCCATCGCGGCGTCGTACTACTATGAACCCGCCCACGCGAAAGCGCTGGAGCTTTATAGCAATACCATCATCCAGGCCTTCGACCAGGACAAAGGGCTCCACGAACGCGATGGTTTCCTTCTGCGCATGGCGATCATTCTTTACCAGATCGGGAAATATGTAAATCTCCTGGGCTCTTCGGCGCAGGCGTGGAATATGGTGCGAGGCACTGACATTTTCGGTATTTCCGATAGAGAAAAAGACATCGTAGCATGCATCGTTTACTACGATCACAAAGGGACGCCTCACGATGAGGACGAACCGTTCCGCCTGTTGTCGGAAGAGTCGAAGATGACAGCGCTGAAGCTGATTTCTATCTTCCGCCTGGTGCGTGCTATGGATATGTCAAGGAAACAGAAACTCAAAGATGTGTCGGCTCATATCAGCGGCGACTCCCTGGTGATCGAGTACGAAAGCACCGAGGATGCGGCGCTGGAAAGCTGGCTCTTTGATAAGGAAAAAGAATTGTTTGAAAATGTATTTGGCATGGAAGCCAAATTGGAGCGGAGGTAATGATGGATAGCAAGACGAAACAGTATTATCTGAACCGCGAGCTTTCCTGGCTTGCGTTCAATCGAAGAGTATTGCAGGAAGCGGTGGATCCGAACAATCCGCTGCTGGAAAAATTGAAATTTCTCGCCATCACCAGCTCGAACCTGGACGAATTTTTCATGATTCGCGTGGCCGGCCTGAAACACCAGAAGGAAAATGGCGTGAGCCGTCGGGACGTGGCGAATATGACACCGGAGGAACAGCTGGAAGGGATTTCCGATATCTGCCAGAAACTGGTAGCCCGCCAGTACCGCTATCTCCACATGCTTCTGAAAGAGCTGGAGAGCGAAGGCCTCTATTTCATTCGCCCCGATGAAGCCACGGAAGCCCAGAAGAAATGGCTGGAAGACTATTTCGAACGCCAGGTTTTCCCTGTCGTGACGCCTATGGCGGTGGACTCGTCTCACCCCTTCCCGTTCCTGGCGTCCAAGAGCCTCAATATCGCTATGCTTCTGGAAAGAAACGAGCGGGATCTCAATGTGGACGAGGAAAATGACATCGATGTGAAGACCGCCATCGTGCCGGTGCCGTCGGTGTTGCCTCGCATCATCCGCTTGCCCGATGATCCTGCCAATCCGACCCGCCACGATTTCATCCTGTTAGAGCAGCTGATCCGTCACTTCGCATCCCGCCTCTTCATCGGCTACGACCTGTTGGAAGCCCATCCTTTCCGCCTCACCCGTGACGCGGACCTGGCCATTGACGAAGAAGATGCCCAGGACCTGGTAGTAGAAGTAGAGCGACAGCTGAAAAAGCGGCAGAGAGGCGAAGTGGTGCGCCTGGAATTTGAAACCGGCACCAGCCGCTTCATGCAGCGATTCATGACCTCCGCCATGAACCTGGGCAAGCCGGATATGTACGAAATCGACGGGCCTCTGGACATGACCATGTTCTTCGGCTTCACCGGCATCAAAGGTTACGATCGCCTCCGCTACCCCGAAGCCCACCCGCATCGTCCCTGGTCCATGATCCAGCTGGAAAAAGATTCGGAAAGAAATATTTTCGACATGATCCGCGAAAAGGATCTCCTGGTGCACTTGCCCTATGAATCCTTCGAAGATTCGGTGGTGAATTTCGTGGCATCCGCTGCGGCAGACAAAGATGTCCTTGCCATCAAGCAGACTCTCTATCGCGTCAGCTCCTCCAGCCCCATCATCCAGGCATTGGAAAAAGCGGCGCAGAATGGCAAACAGGTCACGGTCCTCATGGAAGTAAAAGCCCGCTTCGACGAAGCGAATAACATCCTCATGGCCCGCCGCCTGGAAAAAGCCGGCGCCCACGTCATCTACGGCCTCGTGGGCCTCAAAACCCACTCCAAGTGTACTTTGGTCATTCGCCGCGAAAAAGACGGCATCCGCCGCTACGTCCATGTGGCCACCGGTAACTACAACGCCTCCACCGCGAAACTTTACACGGACCTGGGCATCTTCACCTGCAACGACCACTTCGGCAGCGACGCCTCCGCCTTCTTTAATCTCCTCTCGGGCTACTCCGACCCGCCGCTGTGGGACTCCTTCATCGTGGCGCCCATCAATTTGCGCCAGCGCTCCATGGAACTCATCGACCGAGAAATCGCCTTCGCGAAACAGGGCGAACCGGCTCACATGGTGGCGAAGATGAATTCCCTCCTGGATAAAGAAATCATCGACAAACTCTACGAAGCCTCCCAGGCGGGGGTAAAGATCGAGCTCATCATCCGCGGTATCTGCGTCCTCATCCCCGGTATCCCAGGTGTCAGTGATAACATCACCGTCAGAAGTCTCGTAGGCCGCTTCCTGGAACATAGCCGCGTCTTCTGGTTCGCTAACGGCGGCAGAGAAGAAATGTACATCAGCAGTGCCGACTGGATGCCACGAAACCTCAATGACCGCGTAGAACTCATGGTTCCCGTCAGAGACGCCGACCTCCGCCACCGTCTGAAGAATATGGTGAGCATGGAACTTGCCGACAACCAGAAAGCCCACATCATGCAGTCCGACGGCACCTGGATCAAAGAAATCGCTCCCACCGACCGCGTAGGCGCTCAGGCCGAATTCCAGCGCATCGCAGAGAAACGCGATCGCGATGACGTCATGACCCTGGCACAGAAAATGGAACCCTACGTGCCGGTGTTCGGAAAAAAGTGATGGGAACGCTATCGGTTTTGTAGTCGGTAGTCAGTGGTCGGTAGTCGGGACGCGCTTGGCTGCTGGCTTCACTTCCTCATTACACAAATCGGTGAAATCGAGAAATCGGTTTCACCGATTTTTATTTTTTGTGATGGCTAGGGAACCGCTGATTAAATCGTTGCCTGAAATCATTCTAGAATTTTTATGCA
>CAVHZP010000098.1:0-7057 GCA_963640485.1 bacterium
CGGAAGGGAGGGGGACCGCGAAGTGGTGGAGGTTGGATTTGGGAAGAGGTCAGACGATCAGACGTCAGACATCAGACGTTCGCGTACCTGTTTCCTCACGTTCGTGAGACGTTGATTGTGTGACCGTTATTCAGCTTGTTTGATGATCGCAGGAAATAGCGTGCTTTTCCCTTTTTACCGATGGTGTCATCGAGCTTATATGCTACAAGCTGATAGTTCCTTGCTATGATGAAGTAGCCAGAGGCGCCTGCTTCCTCTCGGCGAATGAGAATTATTTTGGCGATTTCTTGAAATTAAAATAGATTGATTTAGTGATAAATTGGACTGCGGAAAAATATTTTTATTGTAATTTTAATTATATCGTGATACTATCAATCTATGATATTCATGAATGAATGGTTAATGCTAAGGAAACACTGATTAAATCGCAGAATCTGAATAAAAAATCCAGCATAATTTCAGATAACGATTTAATCAGTGTTTCCCTAAATGATTTGCTCATGGAAATCTTATTAAAAAGAAAGGAGGGGAGAAATGAAGAAATGGATTTGGGCGTGCGTATTGGTGCTGCTGGCCTGTCTGTTTCCGCTGTGTCCGTCTCACGCGGCATCGCAGTCTTCGGATACGATGATTTTGGAGTGGCGGGCGGAGAAGGTGTGGGTAGACAAGGGGAATCTGTGCCTGCGGGGCACCTTTACTAATCGGAGAAGTGATCTGTCCATCACAAAGGTGAATGATTTCGTGACGAAAATCACCTTCACCAGGGAAGATGGCAGCAAGTATCAGTTTGTCGGTACGCCGGCCAAAATGCCGTTGATGAAGATTTCAGCCAACGGTTCACGTACAGTGACCTTGAATCTGGGTGCTTTTGGGGATACCTGGAAAGATTGGGTCGCTACAGAGGAATACACATTCACCCACATTACAGGGAAACGCTGGTAACCAGCGAGAGGAGAGCTTGAATGAAGAAAAGAATATTGTTAAGTGCAGCTGTATTATCTATGTTGACAATCGGGGGGGTAACCTGATTCAGGCTGCTTTTGATGAAAATTTAAATATGTACACCTTGGACGCTGTGGTCGTCGAGGCAGATAAGACAAAAAATAAATTTGGTGATACCATCACCGAGCAGTCCTACTACCGCACCGGTGGGGACGTGAAGGTTATTACCAGAGAAGAAATTGAGAAGCGGCATTATACCGATGCGACCGATGCCATTAAGCGTATTCCCGGCGTTACATTTACAAATTCCGGGTATCGTGGCGGCGAATATGGGTATAATGCTTACAATAACAGTATGGCTATCAATGGGGATACAAGGGTAATTGTATTGGTTGATGGACGACGTGTAGATAATGCGACGAGCACAAGATTTGGTTCAAGCAATGCCGGCGGCGGACGGACCATGGTGGATTTGAACCAAGTCGTGAGTATGGAAGATGTAGAAAAGATTGAAGTAATTAAAGGCCCGGGGGCATCTATTTACGGGGCTGATGCGACTGGCGGGGTTATTAACTTTATCACTCGTAAAGGGACTACAGAAAATACAGGAACTATTGATCTGGCTACAGGCTCCTGGAAGAAACATGTGTACAATCTGAGCTATTCCGGGTCAGCCGGTAACGATAAGTCCTGGAAGTATTTTATTTCTGCCACCAGAAATATGGCAAGCGATAGCCGGTATCATGACGGTTTAACAGGGAAGAATTATACCTATGAAGGCACGGCGTACAAAGAAGACGGCGTCAGTGTCCGCATTGATAAAGAGTTTAATGATAAGCAGAATTTAAAAATCTGGTACAACCATCAGAACGGGAAAGATGGATATCCGATCACAGCAAGAGATTATAGATACTGGAGTGAAACAGAATGGAATCGAATCATTCAGGATACCGTGGAAGGGCGCTACGGGCAAAATAATCCCGGCTATCGCAATTTGTTCTCCCTGGATGCTTTGAGCGGTTCTTACAACGCCTATAGAACCAATGATTTGGATATTACCTATACTTTCAATAAAGATAATGGAATGGAGAGCTTCATCCGATTCTATGACCAGAAGCATCATTATTGGGGAAGAGATGTCTATCCGGATTGGGTGGATGAAGACGGAAATTTCTGTCCGTTCCCCGGAAGTGCCGCATGGGATTCCTTTATTAGCGACTTCAAGGCCAAAACAAGTCTTGCACCTACAAGACTTTATGACGAGCACAATCGCGGTGTTCAGCTCCAGTATGGGAAATCGGTAGGGAAACATGACATCTTAGGCTCTATCACCTTTGATAAAGCCAGCACGTCCACTGTTTCCTGGAAGAGAGCCACCAATACCTGGTCTACAACAAAGGTAGAGCGTGACAGCATCCTGGGATTTGTGCAGGATAAAATTCATTTGACGGATAAATGGGATTTGACGCCGGCTATCCGCTACTCCCATTACAGCACGTTCGACCAGACCAACGCTGATGGGAAAACCGCTATAGATAATTCCTCCTCTTCAACATTTACGCCGGCAATCAATACGGAATATGCGTTCAGTGATTCTTTGAGCGCTTATTTTGGCTGGACTAAGGTGTATAGACCGGTGAAGATGGCGGACTATACAGATACGAAGCATCTTTTGAATGGCATAAAACTGGAGGATGAAAAAGGGGATGCCTGGACGCTGGGGGTTAGAAAAGATATTTCTGACAAAACCTCTTTGGCAATACATTATGATTGGACGAAGATGTCCAATGCTATCACTTCTTATTCTGTATGGGTAGCGGCGGATAAAGAATTTTCTTCGAAATATATCAACGCAAAGGAAACGAAGCAGTCTCTCAATTTGACGCTGGATCATCAGATCAATGATAAGTGGAATGTCAGCCTGGCTTACTCTCATCTGAAGGATAAGTGGTCTGCCAAAGACGGCATGACATTTGATCCGGACATTGGACTGGATAAAACGTCGAATGTGAATACGATGATCAACGCATTGCGTCCAAAGAATCACTATGTTGCAAATATTTCTTATGAGTGCAATAAGTGGTACACCGGCCTCTTGGTGAACTGGTACACCGGATGCAATACGCAGGCATTTACCGACAGCAGATTCCTGGTGATGGATTGGAATTTAAATTATGAAATCACAAAAGATTGGACGGCGTATGTAACGGTTTCGAACCTGACCAATGAAGCGTATGAAAATGCTTACTCTGCATACAATGGCATTGGTGCGGCACCGCAGGCGGGGCGTGCCTGGATGGTGGGAGCCCGGTATAAGTTCTAAGGAAACACTGATTTCTGAAGTAGGGAAAAGTGCGTCTACAGATGGTAGGCGCACTTTCACCATGTCTATAAGGATATCGTATGAACAAGAAATGGATAGCGGCGGTCTTTCTCGCTGCGGGATTTCTGGTATCCGGCTGCCGGCCTATGGTAGAGGTGCAGGAGGCGGCGCCGAGGGCGGCTGTGGAGGTGTCGGATCACTATCCGGTGACCATCGAGACCCTGGATGATCATGGCGAGATGGTGACGGAAACCTTTGCGCGCCCGCCGGAGCGGGTGGTGTGCATCTGGCAGAATTCCATCGAGAATCTATTGGCTCTCGGTGTGGGCGATCGCATTGTGGCGGCCATGGGGCTTCCTAGTGGCGAGTATCTCCGGCCGGAGTATCGGGAGGTGTATAGCCACGTGCCCTACCGGAGCATGGAGAAGCTGGACATGGAGACGGTGATGATGCAGGAGCCGGACTTCATCGTGGGCTGGGCGTCATCTTTTTCTACCAAGACGCTGCGGGAGACGGCGTTCTGGCAAGGCCGGGGCGTGCACACGTATATTTCTCCCGGTTCCTCTTCGAAGGTGAAGAATCATACCTTGGACTATGAGTATCAGGATATTTTGAATCTGGGCAAAGTCTTCGACCGGGAGGCGCGGGCGGAAGAGCTGGTGAACCGGATGAAGACTGAAATCAGCGCGGCGGAAAGCTGTGCTCGTGCCAATGGCTATCATCCGCGGGGACTCATCATCGAGTATCTGGGAAAAGATATCAGCGTGTACGGCGAGCGGACGCTGGCGGGAAATATCCTTCTCTCCATGGGCGGAGAGCTTCTGGGCGAAGGGCTTCGGACCATCAGCAAGGAGCAGCTGTTGGAGCTGGACCCTGATGCGCTTTTTGTGGTGGTTTGTGAGAATGCCTACGGCAATGAGGACCGCATCCTGAATCAGATATACCAAGAGACATCGTTCCAGGGACTGAAGTGTGTGAAGGCGAAGCGGATCTATCCGCTGCCGCTTTATAGCATTTACAGCGCCGGGGTCCGTGCCTATGATGGGATCCAAATCATCGGAAAAGGGTTGTATGGAGAGGTGTGACTTATGAAGTATCTGAAAGAAATCGGATTTGCTGCGCTACTTATGGGGCTGGTGCTGGCGCTCATCCTCTCCCTTTTCTGGGCGCTCAGCATTGGCACCGTGAAGCTGCCGTCGGCGGAGATTTATGGCGTGGTGGTCTCGCAGCTTTTGGGGGATCTTCCTGTCGAGGCGCCGGGGCAAGGGGCGGTGCATGATATTGTGTGGCTGCTTCGTCTGCCGCGATTGCTGCTGGCGGCTCTCGTGGGCGGCGGCCTCGCAGTGTGCGGCGTCATCATGCAGGCTATCGTGAAGAATCCGCTGGCAGACCCTTATATCCTGGGGATTTCCTCCGGCGCTTCTTTGGGCGCTACGTCGGCGATCCTTTTGGGCATCGGTGTTTCTCTGGGACCAAACTTCGTGGGGATTGCCGCCTTTATCGGTGCCTTTGCGATTTCCCTGGCGGTGCTTTTTATTTCCAATCTGGGCGGCCGGTCCAATTCCATGAAGCTGCTCCTGGCGGGCATGGCGCTTTCGTCGGTGTGCGGCGCCTTTTCCAGTTTCATCGTGTACTTTGCCAATAACAAGGAAGGCATGCAGACCATTGCCTATTGGCTGATGGGGAGCCTTTCCGGTGCGCGGTGGAGGGAGCTCATGGTCATCGGGCCTATCATTGTGTTGTCGATCCTTTTCTTCTGGACCCAGAGCCGGGTGCTGAATCTGATGCTTCTGGGCGATGAGTCTGCCATCACCATGGGGACCGACCTTCACGCTTACCGGCAGTGGTACCTTTTGATTTCCTCGCTCATTGTGGGATTCGCGGTGTACTCCGCCGGCATGATCGGCTTCGTGGGGCTCATTGTGCCTCATGTGATTCGCATGTTTACCGGGCCGGACCATAAGCGGCTGCTTCCGGTAGCGGCGCTGGTGGGCGCCATCTTCCTGGTGGTGGCCGATGGGCTGTGTCGCATCATCATTCCCCACACGGAGCTTCCCATTGGCATCCTGATTTCTATGATCGGCGCGCCCAGCTTCATTTACCTGATGATTAAGAAGACCTACGGTTTTGGAGGAAATGACTGATGGAAATATTGGCAGAGGCAGTGAAGTATTTCATCGGTGGAAAGGAAATCCTGAAAGGCATCGACCTGTCGCTCCAGCCGAAGGAATTTCTAGGCATCATCGGCCCCAATGGCAGCGGGAAGAGTACCTTCCTGAAATGCGTGTACCGCGTGCAGAAGCCTACGGCAGGCTGCATTTTCTTCGACGGACATAAGCTCGATGAATTGTCTTACCGGGAATCGGCCTTGAAGCTGGCGGTGGTGGCGCAGCACAATTATTATAATTTCGATTTCTCTGTGCTGGACGTGGTGCTCATGGGCCGCTCGCCCCATAAGAAAATGATGGAGCGGGATAATCTGGAGGACTACCGGCTGGCGCGACAGTCTCTGGATATTGTGGGACTTTCAGGCTTTGAGAAACGGAATTTCTCCACCCTTTCCGGTGGAGAGCAGCAGCGCGTCATTCTGGCCCGGGCGCTGACGCAAGACACCGAGTGCCTGGTGCTCGATGAGCCGACGAATCATTTGGATATCAAGTACCAGCTGGAAATCATGGATATCGTGAAGGACCTGGGGCGCACGGTGATGGCGGCGGTCCATGATCTGAACATCGCAGCCATGTATTGCGATCGCCTCATTGCCATCAAAGATGGTGAAGTGGTGGGAGTGGGCACGCCGGCGGAGCTCTTGACAGCCGATTTCATACGAAGTCTCTATGGCGTAGATAGTGAAATCAAGCGGGACGAGAAGACCGGGCGCATGTATATCGTCTACCTGCCGAAGCATTGGAAGTCGAAGGAGGCCGGCTTATGAAAACCATCGTGATGCTTACCTGCCCCAAGGCAGAGGCCGTCTGCACCGGTGCGGGATGCTTCCGCGCGTTCTACCGGAGGACGTATCAATTCGCCCGCTACGGAGAGGAGCCGCTGGAGGTGGCGGCCTTCATGAAGTGCAGCGGTTGCGGTCACTATAGGGAGCGAGACAAGGGGCTGCAAGAGAAAGTGGAAACCATCCTGCGCCTTGCGCCTGATGCGGTGCACCTGGGTGTTTGCTGCTGCCATGACGGCAAGGATCGGGTCCTCTGCGATGAGGTGATGGAGCTGGAGAAAATATTTCAAGCCCATGGCATCTCTGTGGTTCATGGGACCCATTCCCTGTTTTGAAATGAAAAAAGCGTTACCGGGACTTGAGGCCTGGTAACGCTTTTTTCATTTTTATGAGGAGACCAGGGAAGGAAATCCGCGAATAGCGAGCTATTTAAGGATTTTCTTGACGAAGCATGAATAAAAATTTTTATGATTTCTGAATCTTTGATTTAATCAGCGGTTCCCTAGACGTCAGATGTCTGACGTTTGCGTGTCTGATCGTCTGACATCTCGAGTCCGGAACATCCTATTTCCCTCTTCCTGTAATCTTTCTGGCACCGTAAATCGTGCGGAACCGCTCCGGCGTGGCGTCGTAGTTGCTGCCAGTGATGTCGTTTTCTGTTTCTTCTATGCCTTTGATGTGGATGTCCAGGAGGGATGCCATGGCGTTGAAGAGGAGGTCGTTGGTGAAGCGGCTGCGCTCGTGATTTCTCAGATTTCCTGCCATCGCTTCGTGGCGGGCAAGGTAGTCGTCGGAGAAGGCCATGTAGAAGGGGATGTAGGTCATGGCGGGGACGTAGGTGG
>CAVHZP010000099.1:0-3570 GCA_963640485.1 bacterium
GCGCTCTGGCAGACAGCTTGAAAAACAACGCCAGACCGGTAGCGGAAGTACAGGGAACATTAAAACGAACCTACGGCTTTGATGAAATCAGTTTAGAAACGGCGCTAGCGGTGTTTGAGGAGTTGGAAATCCTTTCGCGCTACAGTCGCAATGGGGAAGATTTCTATCAGCGCCGCGTGGTACAGGGGAAGCTGGATCTGATGTCATCTTCCATTTATCGTAAGCATATGGCATAACACAATAACAAATGATTATGATGGTGCAGGAAAGTAGATAAGTAAACTGATCTACTTTCAAACTCAATTTGCGGGAGGTGGGCGTCATGAATGATCTTGACGAAGTAAAAGTAACGGAAAATGCAGAAACACCTGTAGGAAATCAGGGGAATACTCCTGTTTTAGATAAGAAGCCGCCGGAAGCGACCATTCACACCGACGCGTCGGCATCTACATTGGCAGAATTCCTGATTCACCAGGAAGAGTACGTAGAAAAGCTGATGGAAAAGTCCGATTTCTCCGACGAAAAAGATGCGGAGTATCGCAAACTTTTCAACAAGGTGAGATCTTATATACACGACGAAAAGGCGCTGGATCTGATTCAGGAAGCTTTCGAGCTGGCTGACAAAGCCCACGCGGGACAGATTCGAAAGACCGGGGAGCCATACATCATTCACCCTCTAGCGGTGGCGTATATTTTAGCCGAGCTGGAAATGGACAAGGAAGGCATCATGGCGGCTCTTCTCCATGACGTGGTGGAAGACACCGGCTATACCCTGGAAGATCTGAAAATGATGTTTGGTGAAGAAGTGGCTTTCTTAGTCGATGGCGTCACCAAGCTGTCTCAGTTCCATTACAAAGACAAAGAAGATCAGCAGCTGGAAAATTTCCGTAAAATGTTCCTTGCCATGGCAAAGGATATCCGCGTCGTGGTGATCAAGCTGGCGGACCGCCTTCACAATATGCGCACCCTGGGCATTTTCCGCCGGGAAAAGCAGATTCGTATCGCGAAGGAAACCATCGAAATTTATGCGCCCCTGGCTCACCGCTTGGGTATTTACAACATCAAGTGGGAATTGGAAGATCTCTGTTTCCACTACCTCCATCCGGAAGAATATGCAGACCTGGTAGGCCAGATGAAGGAGAAGCGCAAAGCCCGCGAGGAAATCGTTGATGACACCATGCGGGTGCTCCATGAACATATCGAAGAGCAGGGCATCAAAGCCACCATCACCGGCCGCCCGAAGCATTTCTACAGTATTTACAAAAAGATGAAAAGGGACAATAAAGACCTGTCCCAGATTTATGATTTGTATGCTGTCCGCGTTATCGTGGATACCGTGCCCCAATGTTATGCGATTTTGGGTATTGCCCACTCCCTGTGGAAACCGTTGCCAAATCGCTTCAAAGACTATATCGCCGTACCGAAGCCGAACATGTACCAGTCCCTCCACACCACCGTCATCGGCACCCGGGGGCAGCCGGTGGAAATCCAAATCCGCACCTGGGAAATGCACCACATTTCCGAATATGGCGTGGCAGCTCACTGGCGCTATAAGGAAGGCAAGCACGCCGGGGGCAAAGATTTCGATGCGAAAATCGGCTGGCTCCGCCGCATCCTGGAATGGCAGGATACCAGCAATCCGAAGGAGTTCATGAATGCATTGAAGCTCGATGTATTCTCTGATGAAGTTTTCGTATTCACGCCAAAGGGCGATGTCATCAATTTGCCGAAAGGCTCTATCCCCATCGATTTCGCTTACCGCATCCATACGGAAGTGGGCAATCGTTGCGTCGGCGCCAAGGTCAATGATAAAATCGTCCCCTTGGATACGAAGCTCAAAAATGGCGACATTGTATCTGTCATCACTTCGAAAAATGGCAAGCCCAGCTACGACTGGATTAATATGGTCGGTGCTGCCGACAGTAAAGCAAAGATTCGCAGCTGGTTCAAAAAGGAAAATAGAGAAGAAAATGTGGCTCGCGGCCAGCAGCTTTTGATTGAGGAAACCGATCGCCAGGGCTACGAGTGGAAAAAGCTCATTGCCAAAGACCGTCTGGCAGAAGTAGCGAAATCTTTCAACTGCCCCAGCGAAGAAGATCTTCTCGCCTCCATCGGCTTTGGCGGCATCCCGGTGAAGAGCACCATGACCAAGCTCATCGAGCGGTATAAGAAAGAGCTGGCCGCCCAGAAACCGGTGCTCCAGAAGACCGCAAAGGATTTGGAAAATCTGAAAATGCGGAGCATGAAAGCCCGCTCCTCCAGTGGCATCCTGGTGCGCGGCGAAGTAGGGCTGGAAGTCCACCTGGCGAAGTGCTGCACCCCGGTGCCCGGAGACCAGATCGTGGGCTTCGTCACTCGCGGTCGTGGCGTCTCGGTCCACTGTGCTGACTGCCCCAATGCCATCAACTTCCCTGATAAAGATCGCCTCATCGATGTGGCCTGGGAAGATGAGACCGGTGGCATGTTCCTGGTGACTATCGAAGTCATCTGCTACGACCGCACCGGCCTCATGGCGGATATTCTGGCAGTGCTGACGGAAATGAAACTCTCCGTTTCCGCTGCCAATGTGAAAGTAGAAAGCAATGGCATGGCTGTCATGAATCTGGGCATCCAGATCAAAGATCTGCAGCAGCTGGACTACATCATGACTAAAATCCGCCGCATTCGCAGCGTCCACTCGGTACGCCGCATGCGCTCCTCGAAAGGAGAAAACTGAAAATAACTATAAAAACCCCAGCAGTAAACTTTCCGGGCCTACTGCTGGGGTTTTTTAGTGGGCGGTAGTTAGGGAAGCAGCGATTTAATCAGCGTTTCCCTGGCAATAAGAATGCCTGATGACGCCGCTGTCTTTTCTCACCAGTCATCCTGAGCGAAGTCGAAGGATCTATCATCGATAGCGGAAATCAGAAAACTTTACTCTCAAGGCGTATCGCGATGCGAAAGCGGATGTCACGAAGCTGGCAGAGTCAGCACCGGCCAGCCGTGGATTTCCATCTGCCCCCCACTTATCAGTTATCCCGTATACCAATCATAAGAAACTTCTATATCATTTTCTAAGAAATTAGAGAACTCAAGAAATAGTAGAAAATAACAAACAAGAAAACATAAACAACAACATTTGCGAAATATACAAAATATACGAACATATAGAAATTTGACAATCTGACAGGGGGGGGGGGGTATCCTAAAAGTAAGGTTTTGTGAACTCTACCTCTTGCATGATTATGCAGAAATAAGAGTTTTAGAATTTTGTTATTTCTTTATTTATGTTTTCGGGTCAAAGAGGCTCAGAAAAGGGGAATGCAAATGAAGAGTAAAAAAGTATTAGCACAGCTGGCGGCTCTGTCGCTTCTCTTCGGTGTCGCAGGGGCAGGCTCTGCCTGGGCAGAAACTGCAGAAACTGCAAAAACTGTGAACGATGTCGCTATCCAAGGGGAGAAGGTAAATAATAATGTGAAAGACGTTGCGGTAAAAGATGCAACCCAGGACGTTGATGGTACTATCAAATACACCATAACCGGGAAGACGGTAGCAGGTCTCTACATCGATACCGACGGTAGTAAGACCATT
>CAVHZP010000099.1:4116-7051 GCA_963640485.1 bacterium
CGCGTCTATGACGGCGCAACCGTCAAAGCGGATACCATCGATTTGCAGGGACAAACGGATAACTACAAAAATGTTTATCGTGGCAAAATCAATGTGGAAGGAAAAAGCTCCGTTACTGCCAATACAATGAATTTTGGGACGTACAGCTATGGTTCTTTCAACGACAGCCAGCTGACGGTCACCGGGAAATTGTCCATCAAAGGTATCGGCTATGAGGATAACTATAAGTATCCCTATGGTGTGGAAATCAATGGCGGCATGGCTACGCTGAATGAAGTTTCTGCCGAGAGCTATGGTGAGTTGACAGTCAATAATGCTACGGTTACAGCGACGAATATTTCCAATGATAGTTCTATCATGAAAATCACCGGCGGTACAGTCAAAGCAGGTGCTATTAATTTAAAGGGACAAAAGAATGATAAATATCTTTATCGGGGCAAATTGTATGTAAGTGGAAATAGCTCTGTCACCGCCGATACGATAAATCTGGGAGCCTACGGCTACGGGTCTTTTACAAATAGTCAGCTGACGGTCAATAAGAAATTATCTATCGAAGGTCTTGGGTATGATGACAAGTATGAGAGACCATATGGACTGGAAATCGATGGTGGCATCGCTACGCTGAATGAAGTTTCTGTCACAAAATATGGTCAGCTGAGCTTCATCAATGGCGTAAAAGCTACATTGGGCGAAGTGACTGCCAGCGGCGAGGGCAGTGCGATTACGCTCAAATCAAATGATGCCGAAAATGCAAGTGCTCCGGATGTGACGATTTCCAAACTGGTGCTGAATGACAAGGCGGAAGTGGATCTCTCTGCAGGGAAACTCACGGCAAACGATATCACTGCTGCTGAGGGCACCCGGATTGAAATCAAAGACACCGGCATCCTCTCCACTAAATCCGACCAGGTGTACACCAATTCCGCAGCGGATAGCGCGAAAGATTCCGGCGATGTGAAGAATAAAGCCTACACATTCACCGGCGGCACGCTGGAACTGACCGATGCCACATATACCAAGGCGTATTGGAATACAGCCCTGGCGGCATTGTCCAAACAGACCACGGGAAGTAAGACCAGCCTCATCATGTCCGGTAAGCAGGTCGATGAAAGCGGTGAAGAAGTTAAGACCAATACCATCGACGACATGAAAAGCAAATCCGATGGCATCATCCTGGATCAGGTCACCGTCACATCGGATAAGAACTTCTTGATTGGCACCGAACGGGAATTGAGGGACAGCACGGTCAGTGATGTCACTGTAGAGAAGCAGGTAGGCAATGGATTTGGTGCGAAAGATCTGACCTTGACTGCTGGCGATGGAAATGTAGGCGTCGTCATTACCAATGAAAAGACCCTGACCCTGGGTGGTAAAGACGGAGGCGACCTCATCACAGTAGTAGATGGTGGCGGTGCTGCGGTGGATAAGGCTGTCAAAGTCGTTGTCGGCACTACGAAAGCAGTAGTAGATGGCGTGGCTCAAGCAGGTACATTCGCTATCGGTCATGACGCAGTAGAAACATCTACGAAGTATAACTTGCATGGCGAAGTCCTGGTCAACAAGGATAGCACGCTCAAAGTCAATGGGCAGGCCAATATCAGTGGCAGCGTGGCTTTGGATGGCGCAACTGCTGCGGTAAAAGAAGGCGCTAAGCTGACAACGGATAAAATCAGCGTTACCGACTCTTCTGCTATCACCGGTGCAGTAGCAACAGGTACGGTAACCATTGAATCCGGTAAAATTCTCTCCATCGGCAGCGATAAAAAGGCCGGCGAACTGGTGGTTGATAACATCGCTGGCGGTATCGTATTCCTTGACCCGGCTTGGAACGACGGCGATAAAATCACAGATGCCAGCGGCTTGTCTATCGGCAAAGATACCGAAGAGGATAGCGTTGCTATCAATACCGCGCTGGTAGTCGGCAACAATTCCAAGATTTCCGTAGGCGCTGAACTCTCTAACGCAGAAGATGCTTTCGCAAAGACCGGCCTCACTTGGGGTGAAGAGGTAAATGCAGCCGCTTATATCAGCAAGAGTGCGGCTCTGAGCAATGATGGTACTAACAAAGGCTCTCTCACTGTCGATGGAAGCTTGACTGATGAGAAGTTCAAGGCCCAGTCGTATCAGGCTGCTGCTGCAGGTACTGTAAGCTTTGCAGATAAATCTCTCCTTATGGTTGACGGTACGGCAGTGAAAGCATCTGCAGAAAGAACTACCGATACAGTAAAAGCAGCCATTACCGGCGTGACAGCCACCAGCATCAGCGAAGGCTCCACGCTTTACATCGACAATGCGAAGAAGGGCGAAACCTATAAGATTCTGGCCGGCGCCGATCTCACCCAAAAATGGGATGATGGAAAAGTCATTTCTTCTAATGCACTCCTGGAATTCAAGGCATCTACAGACATTCCGGCGGCCGAAGAAGGGGTAAGTGCAGTAGCTAATACCACGGGTACCTATCTGAACTACGAATCTTCTGTGCTCTCTGTAAAGAAGGTATATGACGCATCCGGTTATAAGACAGTTACCCCCGATGTACTCGACAAAGCTACAGCAGGTAATAGCGATCTCAATGACTTTATCATGGATAAGGCCGTACAGGAAGGCGTGAACAGCGGTAAGGGAAAGCAGGCTAGCGCTCTGAATAGCCTCTCCACCATGACTGAACTCGCTGGCGCAGCTCGCGGCACGTACACCGCTGCCGGTCTCTTCAATGATGCAGTCGCTGAACACATGTCTCTTGCCAATGACCTCACTCACGACAAAGACGTATGGGCGAAGTACATCCACAGCAAAGAAGACATTGACGGTCTTGACATTGCAGGCTCCGACGCTTCCTACAAGAACCAGTACAATGGCATCGTAGTAGGCGCCGATGTGTACCACAATGAAAAAGCCACTGTCGGCGTAGCTCTCAGCTACGGTGATGGCGACA
>CAVHZP010000100.1:0-7016 GCA_963640485.1 bacterium
TTCCGGAAGTGGTGAGGATACCCGGAGCTTTACTCTATCCCCCACAAAGAGAAAAAGCGGATTGATAAAGTATGTATTCGGTACATCGGACCGGCAAATCAGACTATGTGCCATACATTCATTGATTCCTTTGTAGAAAGCCGCGAGACGGCCTTTTTGACTTCCCCTTTTTCCTGTTTCTCCGGGCTTGTAGTGAAACCATGTATCCGTATACCGCAAAGTCACCGTATCTTTCGAGGGGCTCCGAAGCATGGCATGGAATATGTCGAGCAACACGAGCGTCCCATTCTTGCCGAGTGTGAACACAGGAAAAATGCCTTCCTTGTAAATTTTCACAAATTGCCCTCGACTGGTATATCTCCCCTGCTCCCGCTTTACCCACACATGTTTGAGTGCCTGCCGGTCCGGTTCATGGTATTGAACTTCTGCATTCGTAAAATCATATTTGAGCTCATCATTTCCATAGGTCTTGTAGCGGGGAGGCATCCATCTGATGGAAATCTGACCAAGCAGTGCCAGGTACTCTTCCGGACTGGTTTCATCAGCCCACACCGTTCGTATCCACTCCTCCTTTTCTGCAGGCACTGTTCCATCGGCTTTTACCAGGAGACCCCGATTTCCGTTGAATAAAATCAGTGGATTGATCAAGAAACACCCTTTGGATCGGGTCTTATAAAGGACCTTCATCTTTTGCACCGGCCCCTTGGTGCTTCTTATCGTTATCACTTGCTCCCGTAACTCGCGGATGCCCCGTTTATACACTTCATAGGACATGTAATCCTTAGGAATAGAAATACATTCCATAAAACTTTTGCTATAATCTAAGCCCCGTTGTTTCAGGTACTCTTCATGAGCCATGTGCCCGGATAGGCAATGCTCATCCTCCATCATTTTTTGCATATGTTTCCAACTGATATTGATATGCTGCATATCCTTACCATAGGACCCCATAAGCTGGAGACAAATCATAGAAAAAACTTTTTTGGCCGCCGTACTCATATGGAGTAAAGAATCTATCCCCGTCCTATAGAGTTGAATAAAAACGCCATAGTCTACGTCCTGAAGAACGGCAGAGAGCACTCCGATATCTTTCTCCTTTCTGCTTTTCCTGCGTGCATTTTCCAATTTCCCGTCAATTTTCTTTTTCAGCATCCGAATGCTTTCCACATTGGCTACCTGAAAATTGGCCCACAGAAATCCGGGCGATACCATTCTCTTTTCCCAAAACGGATTATAATGATACCGCCTCTTTTTGATCAGTTCCAAATCCATAAAGTCCCGTAAATTGGGTTGCACATCCAAATTCCTGAAATCCCTGGGATCTACTCCGTCAGGGATGGCTGCTTGCTCATTTTCCACTTCCAGCAGCATGAAACCGGAATCTATCTGTTCGAAAAAACTTTCTTCCATTCGTTCGTCCATCGTTTTCGCCTCGCATAAGCCCCAATAGGTGCACATACCATATCACTATCATTATAACGCCTATTTTTTAGTTTTCCTTAATATTTTTTAAAGAGCCCAGGAAACCGCTGATTAAATCGAAGAATCAGTGTTTCCCTCGCCCTAATGAAACACATAGATATGGAGGGCGAACCCAATGAGTTCGCCCTTCTATCTATATTTTATCCAAGACTATTTGTTTGCTTTTTGCTTTTTCTCTTGCCAATACTTAATTTCCCCTAAGTTGTATTCAATTTGCCCAAATCTTGTTTTACGTTGATTGTAATTATGTGGGTTGGCGCCATCTACTTTAGCATTAAATTCATTTCGTGTCTTTTCCCATTGGGTTTGATCAGCCCAAAGAGCATTGGGATCTTTGTATGTTGTTTTACGAATAATCTTTAATGATAGTTCTTGTTCTTCTTTCATTCGATCTACTTTTTCTTTTGTTTTATCTGCAATTTCATTCATTGCTGCTTCCGCTGCGCTGATTTGTTTTTCGCTAAAGTTTAATTGATCAATCTCTTTGTCTCCTCCAAAAAGATTGTCTAATCGCTTGTTTATTGTAAAAATCTTATATGTTTCAGGGTCTTTTTTGATATATTCTTCAATTTTCTTATCTCGTTCCGTGGCAACGGTTTCAATGTTCTTATTCCAGTCGGTAATCAGTTCATTAAAAGTCATGTCTTTAGGTGCTTTTGGGCCGCCGCAACCGGCAGACAAAGTAGCTCCTACGATTGCCATTCCGACAAGTGTTGTTTTTACGATTTTCTTAATGTTCATGATATGTTTCTCCTTTTTCGCTAAAAATGGTAGTTGTTTCATTTGGTATAACGGTTATTTTTACAGATACAAAGACTCGCTTACCTCAAACGGATCCCGCTCGTCATAATCCACATAATCTGCATGACTGTTGGTAAAGGCTCCAAATTCATCATGTCCTCGCGCATATAATCCGCGCTCATCCTCAAAGGGAGGAACGTAGTAGTATCCTACGCAGTCCGAGGAATCTTCTTCATCATCATCCTCCTCGTCGTCATCATATTCGTACTCATCGGTATTATCCTCATCGCCATCTTCTCTTGCACTGAGGCAATCCGTATTCTCCTGAAACTCCTCCGGTCCGCCGGTCGCTTCCCAGGCAACGGGCTCTCCGTCAGCTCCATACCATCTATCGGTGTCTTGCGGTTCATTGAATGCGGTGCATGCAAGCTCTTCATCTTCCACCGCATAATCAGGAAATGCCTCCATATTTGGCACATCGGGCAAATACTCCCAGGCCTCCTGGTAAACTTCATTCTCTACATCATCCAGGATGTCATCATAATCAAGTACATAGGACATTTTAAATTCCTCCTTATAGAAAAAATAACAAAGCTACAAATCTAATCCAAAATCATCTCTGCTTGTTGGATAACCACCCCCCGGAGCAAAACCAGTTGTAAGAAGATATTTCTCAATCTCCTCTTTTCAATTCTCGCATCCCCACCTTTAAGGTGGGGATGGCTGAATCTCTCCATTCGTTAAATCATGCTTTGCGAGGAAATGGATAAACAATTCTCACTTTTCTCTTCATTTGCATCACCTCCCCATCTGCTCGTGCGACGAATCCGTTTCTTATCTTAGAAATCATTTGAGATATAACTTCCCGTTCCCGCTTGAAGCGGGAACTAAAGCGACTTCCTTCGTTTAAAGTCGCGATTGGGCACTGGTTTTATAAACTATCTGCATTTCACGTATGCGGCACGTTGCTCAACCTGGCGTCTTTGGAATCAATGTAATCATCTTCTTTCTCACCTCCTACCTTTTGCAAAATCAAATCATTTGAGATATAACTTCCTGTTCCCGCTTTAAGCGGGAACTAAAGCGACTTCCTTCGTTTAAAGTCGCGATTGGGCACTAGTCTTATAAACTATCTGCATTTTACGTATGCGGCACGTTGCTCAATCTGGCGTCTTTGAAATCAATGTAATCATCTTCTTTCTCACCTCCTACCTTTTAAAAAATCAAATCATTTGAGATATAACTTCCTGTTCCCGCTTGAAGCGGGAACTAGAGCAGCTCCCTTCGCTTGTAGCTGCAACTGGACACCAATTTTCGTAACCTGGTTATATTATTAGATGCGAGGCAGGTTGTACGGTGTAGTTCTCTTGGATTTGGTGCAATCATGTCTTCCACCTCCCTTATTTTCCGTAGAATCAAATTATTGATGTAAAATCAAGTCGCTAACCTCTCTGCGGATTTGAAATCCGCAGATTCAGAGTATGAGACTCCCGCGTAGTTCCCCCAAAATTCGGCGTGCCTCTTTTAGTTTAAAGAATGTACTGTCTGTATTTATCGGTGTCAAAAGACGCTGATTCGGTCAAAAAGAGAGAATTAGGGTTTAAAAACAGAAAAGAGTCAAAAAAAGACTTGATTCAAAACTCTAATTCTGAATCAAGTCTTCCTTTTTATTGCCACCAAAATAGAATTTAATCACAACCACCCCAAACGCCGGCTGGCTCATCATTTAAATGGGAGGACAACAAAGCCCCAGGTATGTACCGGTTCGTACATACCTGGGGCTTTGTTATCCTTTCACCATGTAATTGCAGCATTTGAAGAGTAGAGCGGTCAGCGCTTGGGCCACCACTCACGTCCTGACCACTGATGACTGATGACCAACCACTAAAACAATAGTGTAATCACGCCTCACGTTTACTGCTCAGCGCCGGCGGCTTTCATGGCCACGGCGAGTTTATGGGCGAGGCCCTTCATCTTTGCCAGGGGCACGGAGCACACGGCGAGGCGGATGCCTTTGGCCAGGGGCACCATGAAGGCATTTTCCTTTTCCAGGTAGTCGCACACTTCCTGGGAGTGGGTCACGGGGATGGTGATGAAGAAGCCGGAGATGTAGGGGACGAATTTCACGCCTTCTTCTTTCGCTTCGGTCATGAAGATGGCAGCACGTTCCTGGATGAGCTGGAAATATTTCGCTCTTTCGGCGTCCAATTTCTTAATCTTTTCCGGGTCTTCGCAGATGCGAATCATTACATTCTGAGCTGCGCTATTGCAGTTCGACCAGGAGGCACGGCTGGCGTACTGGTTGATGTCTACGAATTCTTTGATGACGTCTTTGTCGGAGGAAATCCCGATCATGGCGCCCATGCGCTGGCCGTACATGGTGAAGCCTTTGGACAGGGTGTAGGCGCAGACTACCAGAATATTTCTGGGAAGGCCGCCGAAGACTTTGAAGAATTTCCGGCATTCTTCTTTTTCACCGCTGTAGTCGAGATATGCCACGTCGGGGATCAGGACTACGCGCTTTGTTTCATCTTTTGCTGCTTCTTTCAGCACGTCCACTGCCGACTGCCATTCAGCCACAGAGAGGCAGTAGCCGGTGGGGTTGTTGGCGATGCCATTCAGGATGATGACCAGGTTGTCCTGCTTGGCCAGGATTTCATCTACTTTCGCTTTGAAATCAGCTGCATCGAAATGGCCTTCTGCGGTCAGGAGCGAGAAGGTGCGCACTTTGCGGTTGTTGTCATCGATGAGGCTGTCGTAAGCGCCCCAGTGCCAATCGGAAATCAGCACTTCATCACCCACTTCGGAGTAGTTGTGGACCACGTGATGGAGCACGCCGGTGCCGCCGGGGGTGGAGCAGGCATCGATATAGCCTTCCGGACGGGAAGCACCAAAGCACTGGTCGATGCAGTCGTCCAGGAATGCGCGGTAGCCCTGGATCGGCGCATAGGCGCAGATTTCCCCGGGCGTCAGGTTTTTGAATTCTTCTTTTACTACATCGAGCACCACGAGGCTGCCATCTTCATCGAGGATGGAACCTACGGTGGCATTCACCACATTGTCGGCGCCGATTTCCTTTGCCAAAGCAATGGCCCGATTGTTCGCTGCAAAAATATTATCTTCCGCACATTTCCCCTTCGCATGAGGCGCTGCTACACTGTACATATGATTTCCTCCTTCAGGCGAAATAAAAAGCCCACAGCAAAAAATCGCCGCAGGCTCCATCGCCGAACTACTATGAAATTTGATACACCTATTATACCGCGGCTGCCAGAAGCGAGCAAGGGTTTGGAGAGTTAGTAGTCGGCGGTCGATGGTCAGGGCGCGATTAGCGCCGGAGACGACAGATTATCAGATGTCAGACAGTCGGACTTTCAGACATCTGACTGTCTAACATCTGACCTTCTGTCGTCTGGCCGTCTGATGTCTGGTCGTCTGCCGCCCTCAGCTGCCTCCAGCGCCAATCGCGTCTTATCCCTTATCCCTTATCCCCTATCCCTAAATTCAAAAGAGCCATGAAAGCCTCTCGCTTCCATAGCTCTTTTTCATTGCTCTTCGCTCACTTTCATATAGACTTCCTGCTGCTGCCGGGTCTTGCCGGAGAACATACCGGCCTCCACGGGGCAGTCGGCAAAGTCACGGCCGGTGCAGAGTTTGAGATACCCTTCGTCTACCGGCACGTGGCGGGTGGGGTCCACGCCGTACCACAGGCCATCGTCCCAGATTTCTGTCCACGCATGGCTCACGCCTTCGCCCTGGGGGAGGCCGCTCACGTAGCGGGCAGGGATGCCTTCCAAGCGGCAGAGGGAAAGAAATACGTGGGCATAGTCCTGGCACACGCCTTTCGCCGCAGCGAAGGCTTCGCCGGCAGTGGTGGTCACCTGGGTGGAGCCGGGGGTGTAGGCGAAGTGTTCGTGAACGGCAGTGGAGAGGAGCAGCGCTTTCTCCAGGTTCGAGCCCTTCGGCGCTACTTTTTTCAGAAAGGCGGCAATTTCTTCTGTAGGCTCGGTCAAGCGGGAGGGATATTTATAGCCCGGCAGGACGTCTTCCTCTCGCACTTTCAGGCTGTCGTCTCTCACGGCCTTGCCCCGCACGGTGTAGCGGAAGGAGCTGTGAGGCGACGCGATGCGGCCTTCATAGGTGCGATTTCCAAAAGCATCGACGCCGTACCGCCCGCCCCGGGCGTGGGGAATCAGGGTCAGGGTGAATTCTAAAATTTTCTGCTCCGGCAGATCCGGCGGCACGCAGCGCAGAAGGAAATCGTGTTCCTTCACCGGTTCGGAGAATAGTAGTGATGTGTCGTAGTAAAAGGAAAGACTCCTCATTCCGCGGGTTAGCTCCTTTCGTAATATTTTTGGGGGATAACGCTATCGGTTTTGTAGTCGGTAGTCAGTGGTCAGTGGTCGGGGCGCGTTATCCAGCTGAGTCACTTGCAATGATACCGCTATCGGGTTGAGTAGTCAGTGGTCGGTAGTCAGGACGCAAGTTGGTGCTGCTTTACGCTATCGGTTTTGTAATCAGTAATCAGTGGTCGGTAGTCGGGCGCGATTGGCGATAGAGGCAGCTGGAGATGTCAGACGGTCAGACGAGACCGCGCGTTAGACTACAAAATCAATCGCGAAGCCAACCCCCGCCCTTCGGGCCCTCCCCCTTCCAGAGGAAGTGGGTTGAAACGGAGGGGCGGCGCACAAATTAAAAAGCGCCGCATTTTTTTGAAATAGGGTCGCACGTACTATTTTCAAAACTCGCGCCGCTTTATGATTTGATGCGGCGCACCTCCACTCCTCACTCCT
>CAVHZP010000101.1:0-6998 GCA_963640485.1 bacterium
GGCGGGATGGAATGCGCCGAAGGCGCATAATCAGCAGTAGCGGAAAGCATGCTAATGTTTACTGATACCGCCAGTGCTGATTGTGCCTCTTGCGAGTCACTCCATCCCTCGCTATCGCGCGCCCCTTCTCCAAGGGGCTACTCGCGTAAGGCCAGTGCAACAAATCACCCTAACCGCCAGCATACCCGCTGCCTCTGACGCTAAACGCGCCCCGACTACCGACTACTGACCACCGACTACAAAACCGATAGCGTTATTTTACAAATCTTACCGCCTCTTCCACGGTCATGTCCTTCGAGAAGCCCTTCCCGATTTCCTCAATCATGGTGAGGGAAATCCGTCCGTTCTTCACGTGTTTGTCTTTTTCAAGCGCGGCGGCGAGGATGTCGCCGGGGACGCTGGTGGCGGTGGGGAGGGAGAGGGATTTCAGTACGTACTCCAGGCGCTCGGTGGTGCCGCGGGTGGTGTAGCCCAGGAGCTCGGCGCGTTTGGTGGTGAGGTACATGCCCACCGCTGTGGCTTCGCCGTGGGTGATTTTGGCGTCGTCATAGCGCACGGAGCTTTCGATGGCGCCGCCGATGCGGTGACCGAAGTCCAGGAGCTTGCGTTCGTTCTTGCCGGTGGGATCGATTTCCACGAAGTGCGCCTTGATGGCCACGCAGCGGCGAACGATTTCCGGCAGTACGCGGAGGAGCTCCATATCGGAGTTCGCTTTTTCGAAAAGTTCAAAGAGCGCCTTGTCGGCTACGCAGCCCAGCTTCACCGCTTCGCCGAGGCCGTTGTGGAGGTACTGGCGCGGCAGCGTCTTGGCAAGGCTCGGGTCCACATAGACCGCCTTGGGCTGGTAGAAGGTGCCCACCAGATTTTTTCCAGCGGAAATATCGAGGGTGATCTTCCCGCCGATGGCGCTGCCGATCTGGGAGAGCACGGACGTGGGGAATTGCACATAAGGCACGCCGCGGTGGAAAGTGGCAGCGGTGAAGCCGGTGATGTCGCCCACGATGCGGCCGCCCAAAGCCACGAGCACATCGCTGGACTCGAAACCGAAATTCACCAGAGCGCCATAGATGCGGGTCACCATGGTGAGGGAACGGGATTTCTCACTAGACGGCACCACGATCATCTGCGTGTCCAGCCCTGCGCTGCGAAGGGATTTCACCAGATCCTCGCCGTACAGCTTGTCGATCCCCGCCTCGGTGATAACCACCGCCTTTTTCGCGCCGGTCAAAGCTGCGATTTCCCCGCCGGCCTTGCGCACCAGCCCGCTCTCTACGATGACGTCGTAGGA
The DNA here is from genome assembly GCA_963640485.1 of bacterium. Taxonomy (GTDB): domain Bacteria; phylum Bacillota; class Negativicutes; order Veillonellales; family Dialisteraceae; genus Dialister. The sequence continues at coordinate 1,289 of CAVHZP010000101.1, forward strand.
ATCTTTCCCTAAGTTGATATGAATCTTGTCCATATGCTCTCCTCCTTTGCGTATAGTGATCAGTGATTAGTAATCAGTAGTCAGTAGTCAGGGCGCATTTGGCTTCTTATGCAAATGTTCTCCTGCCGCTACTGCACATTCACTTTCACGTGTAGCCCATGGTTGGCTATGATTTGGTTTCTATTATACAACAGATGGGGCGGAAATGTTTAGGTAAGATAGGGGATGCTGGTGGTTTAGTAGTCAGTAATCAGTAATTGGTAGTCAGTGATCAGGATGCGTTTGGCATTATTCAAACAGGGAGATGGATCCATGTTGCGATAGCGTAAATCGCGCCCTGACTACTGATTACTGACCACTAATTACTAAAGGGCAGCGGTAACATCTCCATGTCGAAATAGCGTTGAACGCGCCCTGACTACTGACCACTGACCACTGACTACAAGACCGATAGCGGAAGCCTCTCCATGTACGACCAGCGTCAACTGCGCCCTGACTACCGACCACCGACTACTAAAACGATAGCGTCATCTACTTTAACTTTCTAAATCATGCTATAATGAAACAAAATCATTGGGGTAAATTATGAGAGAAAAACAGGAGGCTTTCGATGGCTGGGACGACTGATGCTGTAGAAGAGCAGATCATGTACGCCATGGGCGAGGAGACGGGCGCGGGGGTGTCGGCGTCTTGCAAGGAAGCGGTGTGGGAGGCGCTGGTGAAGAATCACGCCGTCGGCTTCCTCATGGGCTATTACGAAGAAGGGCTCCCGATTTCCTATGTGAGCAGTTTTCTCTTGTACACCATGGGATACAGCTTCGAAGAATTCAGCGAACTGTCCCGCGGCTCCCTTCCACAGGTGTTCTTTGGGACATATAATTTCTTCGCGCCGGAAACGTTCCGCGCTTTGCAGGGCGATGCGGAAGCCACGCTTTTGACGAAGGACCAGATCCCGCTGGTGGCCCATTTGTACAAGAACGATGCCGTGGATCAGAGCGGCAAACCCATGTGGGTCATGACGGTGCAGGTGGACTGGATGCGCCAGAACCTGGATCTGGTGACTCACGTGATGCACACGGGCTTCTGGTACAGTGACTACGAAGACAAGAAGCGCGTGATTTTCAGCGACGATTTCCGCAAGATGCTGGGCTACAAAGACGCCTCCGATTTCCCGAATCTCCTTTCCTCCTGGTCCGACAGAATCCACCCCAGTGACAGAGAGCGGGTGGTGTCCCTCTTCGACGCCTCCAAGCAGCCGGGGGACAATTCTTTCCAGGCGGAGTATCGCCTGCAGGGCGCCGATGGGGTGTACCGCTGGTACCGCGACAGCTGGGAAGTGCTGCGCACCATAGACGGCATGCCGCGGCGCATGGTGGGCATCATCGCGAATATCGAAGACGAGCGGGCGGCGAAAGAGAGCGCCCGTAGAAATGCGGCGTTCCACCGGGTGTACACGGGAAATAATCTGTGTGAGTATTATGTCAATCTGTCGGAGAATCGTTTCGATTCTCTGAAGAAAAAAGAGTCCCTCCTGCAAGGCTGTGAGGAGGGCGCCAGCTGGGAGGAGCTCATTGCCTGCTATATCAGAGACTACGTCTGTGAAGACGACAAAGCCGCTATGGCGAGCCTCTTTGATGAGGAATATTTGAAGCGCCAATTCGCCCAGGGGCAGAACGAGCTTTCCCAGGAGTGCCGCATCCGCGTGGACGGAGAAATGCGTTGGGCGCAGAACGTCCTCACTCGCGATGAAGCCGCCGAAGGGCTTTCGGTGATCGTCTTCATCCGCGACATCACCGGAGCGAAAGAAGAAGCGGCGCGGATGCAGGAGCTATCTCACGTGAGGAGCGACATGGACCTTCTCATTGAAGGCACCGTGAAACTGGTGAATCGCTACGCCACCTGTGACATCGTCAATGACACCTACAATTTCTACAAACTGAAAGAAGACATCGGCTGCGCGCCCAGCGGTGCGTACCATGATTTCATAAAATACCTGGTGGATACCTTCAAGCTCATCGGGGACGAAAAGCAGTCGCTGGCGGAAATCATTACGCCCGCTCATCTCCAGCGGGTGCTCCAGAAACCGGAAGACGTTTTCCGCTTCGAGTACGCGACCCACGATGAGAGCCAGTACAAATCCCTGTCGGTGACGCCGCTTCAGTGGGAGAATGGAGTGCTGCAAAAAGTTATCTTCATCGCTCAGGACATCACCGACGAGAAGCAGGTGGAGCTGGCGTCCCGCAAAGCCCTGGTGGAAGCCTACGAGAACGCGAACCGCGCGAACCGGGCGAAGACCGATTTCCTGTCCAACATGTCCCACGACATCCGCACGCCCATGAATGCCATCGTGGGCATGACCGCCATCGCCGGCGCGAACATCGACAACAAAGACCGGGTCATGGACTGCCTGGCGAAAATCACCCAGGCCAGCCGCCACCTCTTGGGGCTCATCAATGAAGTGCTCGACATGTCCCGCATCGAAAGCGGTAAGATTTCCCTGAGCGAAGAAGCCTTCAACCTGTCGGAACTGATGGACGATGTGATTTCCGTGAATCGAACCGGCATCGCCGAGCACCATCACCAGCTGGAAGTCCGCGTGTCCAAGATCACCCACGAAAACGTCATCGGCGACGGCCTGCGCATCCAGCAGCTCATCACCAACATCATGAGCAACTCCATCAAGTACACCCCCGACGGCGGGAAAATCACCTTCGATATCCGCGAAATCCCCACCCAATCCCAGGACGTGGGCTGCTACGAATTTATCATCGAAGACAATGGCATCGGCATGAGCGAAGAATTTCAGGAAATCATGTTCGAGCCATTCTCCCGCGCCGACGACAAACGCACCTCCCAGGTGCAGGGCACGGGTCTGGGCATGGCCATCGCCAGAAACATCGCCCAGATGATGAACGGAAATATCACGGTGGACTCCGCCCTGGGACGGGGCAGCAAATTCACCATCACCATTTCCTTGAAACTGGACCGCACCAACGACGAAGACCTGGACCACTGGGTGGGCTTGCCTGTCCTGGTGGTGGACGATGACATCCTCTGCTGCCAAAGCACCGTGGAAATCCTGCAAGACATCGGTATCGACAGCGAGTGGGTCACATCCGGCGAAGCGGCCATCGAAAAGACCCTGGCGCTCCGCGAGCAGAACGGAAATTATTTCGCCATCATCATCGACTGGCACATGCCCGGCATGGACGGCATCGAAACTACCCGGCGTCTCCGCCGCATCGTGGGGCCGGACGTCACCATCATCATTCTCTCCGGCTACGATTTCAGCAGCATCGAGGCCGAAGCCAGAGAAGCCGGCGTGAACGACTTCATCACCAAGCCCCTCTTCCGCTCCCGCCTCATCTCCGCGCTGCAGTCCAACTGCTGCAGGAAAAAAGCAGCGGCTAAGCTCATGGAAACCGCAGGACTTGCCAAGATGGACCTCTCCGGCAAGCGTATCCTTCTCGTAGAAGACAATGCTCTCAACCGGGAAATCGCCGAAGAACTCCTCGCCATGACCGGCGTCACCGTAGACAGCGCCGCCCACGGAAAAGAAGGCGTAGAGAAATTTATCACTGCGCCGGCGGGCTACTACGATCTCATTTTCATGGATATCCAGATGCCCGTCATGAACGGCTACGAAGCCGCCAGAGCCATCCGCGGAAGCACCGCCACCGACGCGAAGACCATCCCGATCCTCGCCATGACCGCCAACGCCTTCGCCGAAGACGTCCTCCTCGCTAAGAAAGCCGGCATGAATGAACACATCGCCAAGCCGCTAGACCTGGAGAAACTCACCGCCGCGCTTAGGCAGTGGATTCGTTGATGGGAGCATACTATAAAAGCCCCCTTCGATGGGAGCATACTATAAAAGACCCCCTTCCTCTGGAAGGGGGAGGGCCCGAAGGGCGGGGGTTGGCGAAGCCCTTCCTATCAAGCCCTCTTCTTTGAAGAGGGTGCCCGAAGGGCGGGTGATGGCTAATGCCGCGCCCGCTGGTGCGAACATGTCGATGCAGCTCCTGGCTCCTGGCTGCTGGCTTCTAGCCGGCTAGAGGCACATCTCATCGAAGCACAAAGAGCGTCCCGCGGTGAGTGAAAGCAAACTACGTCTTGCTTCCGCTCATCGCGGGACGCTCTTCGTCTTTGTTACCATATTTCTACTGGAAGAAAATGCTTTTCAAAATATTTTCTTCTCTGCCATGAAATCCACCAAGTTTAAATGGTGCACGCCATTTCTTTTTTGCAGAAAGGTATCGGTGGTCATGATATACTTGGCGTAATTGTCTTTGATCATTTCCAGTGGGCGATATTCTCTGTCCTCGGTCTTCTGACTGCTTAGGATGGTCATAGCCACTTGCACATAACTGTAGTTCATTTCCCGATCCCGAAGGATAAAGTCACACTCCAAATTGCCAATGCGTCCCACACTGACCGCATAAGACAAGCTTTTTGCGTAGAGAAAAAGAATATTTTCCAGAACAGGACCGTAGTTGATGCGATTGTCTGTGTTCAGACTAAAGTAAAAACTCAAATCAGACAGGTAATATTTCATCTCTCCACTGAGTGCCCGCTTGGATTTTAGATCAAAGCGACTGCACTGGTAGAGAATCTTGGCGTCTAGCAAAATTTGTATATATCGGCTTACTGTCTGTCGACTGACATCGATTCCATTTTTTTTGAGCGCTTCATGAAGGCTGTTGATGCTCATAGTGGCGCCGAAATTATTGATGATGAAATTACGTACCACATCAAAGGCCTGGCGATTGCGGATTTTGATTCGCCGGCGAATGTCCTTTTCAAAAATCTCCTTCACAACACTTTGCGTGTAAATCTGTTTATCTGCCAGGTTTTCAAATTGAATAGCTCGTGGAAATCCGCCTTCTAGAATGTACCGATTCATCTCTTCCATGCGGTTAGAGGAAACGGGCTTGCCGTAAAATTTTTTGATATCCTCGTACTCATCAAAGCTCAGTGTGAAGATTTCAAAAGCCACATAGCGACCGGTCAATTTGGTGGAGAGCTCGCCACTTAACAGATAGGAGTTGGAACCGGTAATAAAAAATGAGCAACCGCCTTCATTGCGAAAGGCGTTAATCACTTCTTCGAATCCAGACACATTCTGGATTTCATCGATGAAAATATAATACAAGCTGGTATCCGTCAGTTTATGAGTCAATTCATTTTCTAAGTCTTTGGCGCTGCGGATTCCTTTGTAAGCGCGGCTGTCTAAATCGATATAAATGATATGGTCTTCGGAAATGCCCCGCTCCCTGAGCTCGTCAGCGATGACTTGCATAAGACTGGATTTTCCTGAGCGGCGGACACCGGTAATGACCTTAATCAAATCATCGGCATCGTAAAAGCCGCGGATTTTAGAAATATATTTTTCTCTCTTGAAGAGTTTCATAGGGCATCCCTCCTTTCTTGCATTATAACAAAAATATAAAAAAATGCCAGTTAACGTTGCAGTTTTTGCGATTTTTTCAAAAATTGCAACGTTAACTGGCATTTTTGCTCAAGAATTTCCTCCCGAAGGAAGGAAACGAAAGCGGAAATTGCGGGATACACTCTATGCACGGCGCAATGTTTGCACTAGCCGGCTAGAAGCCAGGAGCTAGGAGCTGCATCGACATGTTCGCACCGGCGGCAGCAGCACCAGCGCAATTATTTCTTGTTCTTCTCACGGGCCACCAGGATCGGGTCGCCT
>CAVHZP010000102.1:0-6847 GCA_963640485.1 bacterium
GCAAAGCCGCCGGATAGAAATACGCCGAAGGCGTATCCCGCGCAATAGCGGTATCCTGCAAAATGCTCTATGTACTTTGGCATGCTTTAGGCTACTGCTGAGTATGCGCCTACGGCGCATTTCTATCCGGCGCTATCGCGCGACCCTTCTCCAAGGGTCTACTCATGTAGGGTTGGCGTAACATGATGCTTTAAATGCCAGTGGAAATCGGCAAAACTCTCGGAACGCCAAATGCGCCCTGACCACTGATTACTGACTACTGATTACTAATCCCGCCAGCGAAAATCGGAAAAACTTTGCTGAACGCCAAATGCGCCCCGACTACCGACCACCGATTACCGACTACTAAATTCGATAGCGGAAATCGGCAAAGCTCTCGAAACATCAAATGCGCCTTATCCCTTATCCCCTATCCCTTATCCCTTTTCCAGAAAAAGCTTGACAGAATAAACCACCCGTATTATCATAGTACCAACCAAATAAACAAACCGTTGAAGCGGAGATAAAAACAGTACGTGCACTTACAGGGAGTCGGGGCAATGAGAAGCCGGCAGAACGCAGATTGTTAAATGGACCGCTGAGGGCGCAGTGAAAGGATTTCTTAGTAGCTAGCGACGTCGGGCATACGTCAGTTGCCGGAGATATGTTGGTATCTCGCTAAGAGCAGGGGTCATGCCCTGAAGCAAGGTGGCACCGCGGAATAGTATCCGTCCTTGACAAGTATTTGTCAGGGACGGATTTTTTATTTGCCTTCCCTGCAGAAAAAATGGAGGAAAGAAAAATGATTAAAGAAGCTATCCAGAAAATCGTGAGAAAAGGAGATCTCTCCTATGAAGAAGCCTACGAAGTGATGAATGAAATCATGGACGGTAAGACCACGGCTACCCAGAACGCAGCCTTCCTGGCGGCCCTCTCCACCAAGAGCACCCGCGCCGAGACCATCGATGAGATTTCCGGATGCGCTGCTGCTATGAGAGAGCACGCGACACCGGTGCCGCATCCGGGCATGCAGGTGCTGGAAATCGTAGGCACCGGCGGTGATGGCTCCAACAGTTTTAATATTTCCACCACCTCTGCTTTCGTCATCGCCGCAGCCGGCGTGAAAGTGGCGAAGCATGGCAACCGCGCTGCTTCTTCCAAGTCCGGCACTGCCGATGTGCAGGAAGCACTGGGCGTGAATATTTCCCAGGACCCGGCAAAGGCGCTGGAGATGTTGGATAAAGTGGGATTCGCTTTCCTCTTCGCTCAGAAATACCACGCCGCTATGAAATATGTGGGACCCATCAGAAAAGAACTGGGCTTCCGTACGGTCTTCAATATCCTGGGACCTCTCACGAACCCGGCGAACCCGGATTTCTTCCTCCTTGGCGTTTACGACGGCTACCTGGTGGAACCGGTGGCGAAAGTGCTGGATAAGCTGGGCGTGAAGAATGCGGTGGTGGTTTACGGCGAAGACCACCTGGATGAAGTTTCGCCTTCCGCTCCGACGCTGGTGTGCGAACTGAAAAACGGCTACTACCGCACCACGAAGATTTGCCCCGAAGATTTCGGCCTCGCCCGTGGCACGAAAGAAGAATTGGTGGGCGGCACCGCTGAAGAAAATGCGGAAATCACCAAGGGCATCCTCTCCGGCGCCATCCAGGGTACCAAGAGAAATGCGGTGCTCCTCAATGCAGGCCTGGCGCTCTACGTAGCGCAGGCAGCGCCCACCATGGAAGCGGGCATCGCGAAAGCCGCCGAGATGATCGATAGCGGCGCGGCTTACAAGAAGATGGAAGAATACATCGCATTGTCCAACCAGTGAGGCGACTATGATTCTTGATGACATTGCAGCAGAGACAAGGCGGCGTCTGGCAGCGCTGAAAGAGAGCGGCTACTATGGAAATATTCACGAAGCGATGAAAGATTTCCAGCCCTGCGAGGATGATCTCTTCTATAGAAATCTGGCGAAACCGGGGCTCTCCCTCATCTGCGAACTGAAAAAAGCATCGCCATCGAAGGGAACCATCAGTGAAGACTTTCCTTTTGAAATCATCGCGAAGGAATACGAAGCGGCGGGGGCGTCGGCGATTTCCTGCCTCACCGAACCGAAATGGTTTAAGGGCGACATCGAATACCTGAAAACCGTGGCGAAGGAAGTGGAAATCCCGGTACTCCGAAAAGACTTCATCGTGGACCCCTGCCAGGTCGAAGAGGCAGCCCTCGCCGGTGCCTCGGCGATCCTTCTCATTGCAGCGATTCTCACAGACGAGGAAATCAAAAATTTCTATGACTACGCCAGAGCCCTGGGACTTGGCGTTCTCGCCGAAGCTCATGACGAAAAAGAAATGGAGCGCATGCTCTGCGCCGGCTGCCGCATCGTCGGCGTGAACAACCGGGACCTTCGGGATTTCACGATTCATCTGGAAACCACCGAGCGCCTGGCAAAGCTGGTGCCCGACGATCGACTCCTGGTCTCCGAAAGCGGCATGATGTCCGAAGACGTGGTGAGACGCATGAGAAAAGCCGGCGCCGATGCCGTCCTCATCGGGGAAATGCTGATGAGAGCGGATAATCGGGTAAGGATGATGAAACAACTGCTAGCGGTTTAGTAGTCGGTAGTCGGTAATCGGTAGTCAGGTCGCGAGACCTTTGGCGAGAGTTTCGCCATTTCCCGCTATTGACTGAGTGGTCAGCGGTAGTCAGTGCTATGTACGGTTGCCGTTAAAAGCGCCCCGACTACCGACCACTGACCACCGACTACTAAACATCGAACTTTTACATAAAACTTTTAACTACAATAAGGAGAAGAAATATGATTACTCGATTTGGTGAATTTGGCGGACAGTACATTCCGGAAGTGCTGATGAATGAAGTAGAACGAGTGCAGAAAGCATTCGAAGAATGTAAGAATGACAGAGCGTTCCAGGATGAACTCCGGAACCTCTATGTGAATTACACCGGCCGGCCGTCCATGCTTTACGAAGCGCTGAATATGGAAAAAGACCTCGGCGGGCCTCGTATTTTCTTAAAGCGGGAAGACTTGAACCACACCGGCGCCCACAAGATCAATAACTGCATCGGCCAGGCGCTCTTAGCGAAGCGGATGGGGAAGACCCGCATCATTGCGGAAACCGGCGCGGGGCAGCACGGCGTGGCAGCGGCCACCATCGCCGCTCTCTTCGGCATGGAGTGCGAAGTCTTCATGGGCGAAATCGATACCGAACGCCAGGCCCTCAATGTGTACCGCATGAAACTCCTGGGTGCCAAGGTAAATGTGGTGAAGACCGGCTCCCGCGTTCTCAAAGATGCGGTGAATGCAGCCATGCAGGAATGGAGCCGCCGCTGCGATGACACCCACTATGTCATCGGCTCCACCACCGGCCCCGCGCCGTTCCCGGAAATGGTGCGCTATTTCCAGAGCTGCATCGGCCGCGAAGCCCGCGCCCAGGTGCTTGAACGCACCGGCCGCCTGCCCTCCAAAGTCTATGCCTGCGTAGGCGGCGGCAGCAACGCGGCCGGCACCTTCTACCCCTTCGTGCAGGACGCCGGCGTGGAACTCATTGGCTGTGAAGCCGGCGGCAAAGGCATCGACACCCCATACCACGCTGCCACCGTGAACCGCGGCCGACTCGGCGTTTTCCACGGCATGAAATCTCTCTTCTGCCAGGACGATGATGGAAATATCACCGAAGTGTACTCCATTTCCGCCGGCCTCGACTACCCCGGCGTCAGCCCCGAACACGCGTATCTCAACTCCATCGGCCGCGCCCGCTTCATCGCCGTCACCGATGAAGAAGCCGTGCAGGCATTCGAATACCTGGCGAAAACCGAAGGCATCATCTGCGCCATCGAATCCGCCCACGCCGTAGCCGGTGTCCTTCGCGAAGTGAAGAATATGAGCAAAGACGACATTGTAGTCATCACCCTCTCCGGCCGGGGCGACAAAGACGTAGCTGCTATCGCAAGATACCGCGGGGAGAATATTCACGACTGATTGGCGGTGCTGCCGCTATCGGTTTAGTAATCAGTAATTAGTAATCAGTAGTCAGGACGCATTTACCGTTATAGACATATAGCGGTCATGCCATTATGTGTTTCCCAGCGCCAAAAGCGTCCTGATCACTAACTACTAAAACACCAGTTTTACAGCCGCAGTTGTTTCCAACTGCCTCCAATCCCTGACTACTGACCACTGATTACTGACCACTAAATCACCAGCACCAACTTACACCAAAGGAGACATAAAACATGAGCCATACAGCAAAAGCATTTGAAAACGGGAAAGCGCTGATCGCTTTCCTCACCGCCGGTGTTCCCTCTCTGGAAGACTCGGTGAAGTACGTACTAGAAATGGAAAAAGCCGGCGCCACTTTGATTGAAATCGGCGTGCCATTCTCTGACCCCATCGCCGACGGACCGGTGATCATGGAAGCCGATGTGAAAGCGCTGGAAAATCATATTCACCTGCCTCAGGTGATGGAGCTGGTGAAAGCGCTCCGGGAAAAAACAGAAATCCCCATCGTCCTCCTCACCTATTACAACCCGGTCTTCAACTACCCCGCCGCCCGGTTCTTTGAAGAGGCGAAGGAAATCGGCATTGATGGCGTCATCATTCCAGACCTGCCCCACGAAGAGCAGAAAGAAATCCGGCCTCTCGCCGATGCCAATGGCGTAGACATCATCCAGATGGTAGCGCCTACCTCGGAAGAACGCATCCGCGCCAATGTGAAAGAAGCCACCGGCTTCGTCTACGTAGTTTCCTCCATGGGCGTCACTGGCATGCGCTCCTCCATCCAGACAAACCTGGAAGATATCATTCGCGTGGTAAAAAAAACCACCGACACCCCGGTGGCCATCGGCTTCGGCATCCACACCCCCGAGCAGGCAGGCAAGATGGCAAAACTGGCCGACGGCGTCATCACCGGCAGCGGCGTGGTGGATATCATCAACAAGAACGGCAAAGACGCTGCCGGAAAGCTCTCGGCGTATATCGCGGGGCTCAAGGCGGGAATGGAAGCATAGTACAGGAAATCCGCAGTTCTCACCGGCTGCGGATTTTTGATTGTGCTGATACCGCTAGTGCAGACATGTCGGTGAAGCTCCTAGCTTCTGGCTGCTAGCTGCTAGCCGGCTAGAGGAACATTGCGCTGACAGAAAAGTGCGTCCCGCGTTTTGCTTTCGGCGAGACTGGCGTTATTACCGCTAGTGGCGGCCAACCTCCACCGCCGTGCGGCGGTTCCCCTCCTTCCAGAGGAAGGAGGTTAAAGAGGAATGGGCCTTCCTTCGGAAGGCCCCACCATATATACCCCCTTCCTTTGGAAGGGGGAGGGCCCGAAGGGCGGGGGTTGGCCTGCACTAGCGGTCAGCAAAATATTTGCCACTTCTACTAAACGCGGGATGCACTTTGCGGCTAGCGACATGTCTCTCTAGCCGGCTAGCAGCCAGCAGCTAGCCGCTAGGAGCCGCAGCGACATGTGAGACTGGCGGTCTTGCCTCTAACTCCTTTTTCGCATACAATATGTCCAAGACAATCCAGGAGGCGCATGATGAGAGACGAAGAGACGAGAGAACTATTTGCGGCATACTACCGCACCGGCGAGGCGAGCCAGGTGGAGAAGGCGTATGCCTGGGAGACGGCCATCGGGCTGCAGAAAGTGGACGGCCTAGTGCCATCGCAGTACCTCCTCCATGCCGCGAAGGAGCATATCGAAGGGCGCATCACCATTGGCGAGGCGAAGGCGCTGATCGATAGCTATTACCGGGAAGACCGGGCGAAGGAAGCGCCGAAGCGGACCGAGGAGGCTGACAAGGTGGCCGCGCGGATCACGGAAATTCTGGCGGAGAAGTCCTTTGTCTTTTCCCCGGCGCAATATATTTCCATCCATCGCCGCCTCTTCACCGGCATCTACGACCACGCAGGAAAGATGCGGGACTACAACATCACGAAGAAAGAATGGGTGCTGAACGGCGACACGGTCATGTACGGCGGCGCCTTCGACCTGATGGACACGCTGTCCTACGATTTCCAGATGGAGCGGGAATTTTCCTACGCCGGCCTGTCCATGGACGAAATCATCGCCCACCTGGCGAAATTCGTGGCGCGGCTGTGGCAGATTCATATCTTTGGCGAAGGAAATACGAGAACTACAGCCGTCTTTTTCATCCAGTATCTCTGCAGCCTGGGCTTTTCCGCAGAGAACGATGCCTTCGCTGCCCACTCCTGGTATTTCCGCAACGCCCTGGTGCGGGCGAATTACAACAATCTCAAGAAAGGCATCCGCGAGACCACGGCGTATCTGGAACTGTTCTTGCGGAATTTGCTTTTGGGCGAGCATCACGAATTGAAGAGCCGCTATCTGCACGTGGACTATAAGGGGTGAGTCGCCAGTGCGAACATGTCGGTGAAGCTTCTAGCTGCTGGCTGCTAGCTGCTAGCCGGCTAGAGGAACATTGCGCCGAGAGCAAAGTGCGTCCCGCGTTTAACGGAAACAAGAAATATTTTGCTAACCGTTAATTGCGGGGCGCATTTTGCTGCCAGCGAGACTGGCGTTATTACCGCTAGTGGCGGCCAACCTCCACCGCCGTGCGGCGGTTCCCCTCCTTCCAGAGGAAGGAGGTTAAAGAGGAATGGGCCTTCCTTCGGAAGGCCCCACCATATATACCCCCTTCCTTTGGAAGGGGGAGGGCCCGAAGGGCGGGGGTTGGCCTGCACTAGCGGTCAGCCAAACAGCTGCCACTTCTACTAAACGCGGGACGCACTTGGCAGGTAGCGACATGTCCCTCTAGCCGGCTAGAAGCCAGTAGCCAGTAGCTAGGGAACCACTGATTAAATCGCTATTCATCTGACTTTCTGGCCCAATGGCGC
>CAVHZP010000103.1:0-6799 GCA_963640485.1 bacterium
CCCTGAACTTCTTATTTCCCTCTTTACTTTATACATATAATAATAACTACAACAAAGGAGAACACACTATGATTTTTTTTGACGGCGGAATGGGAACCATGCTGCAGCGTTACGGCCTGTCTACCGGAGACTGCCCGGATTATTACAACATCACCCACCCGGAGATCGTGCAGCGCATCCACAAAGAGTACGCCGACGCCGGCAGTAATTACATCACCACCAATACCTTCGGTACCTCCCCCATCAAGCTGGCGGACTACGACCTGCAGGACAAGGTGGAGGCCATCGCTGCCGCTGCGGTCCGCAATGTGCGCACTGCCTGCGGAGACCGGGTGAAGGTAGCCGGCGACATGGGCCCTACAGGGAAATTCATTCACCCCCTGGGGGACCTCTCCTTCGACGAGACCTGTGAAAACTACTACCGCCTGGCGAAGGCCCTTGCCGATGCCGGCGCTGACTGCCTCATCATCGAGACCATCATCGACATCCAGGAAATGAAAGCCGCTCTCCTGGCAGCAAAAGCAGCCACGAAGATCCCGGTGATCTGCCAGATGACCTACGCCGAAGACGGCCGTACCATCACCGGCACTGACCCGAAAGCCGCTGTGATTCTCCTCGATGCCATGGGCGCTGACGTGATCGGCGCGAACTGCTCCGTAGGTCCGGAAAAACTGCTGGAAGCCGCGAAACAGATGGTGCCCTACACCAATAAGCCCATCATCATCCAGCCGAATGCAGGTATGCCGATCCTGGAAAATGGCAAGACCCGTTTCCCTCTGGAACCGAAAGACTTCGGCGCCTGGGCTCCGAAATTCGCCGAAACCGGCGTTTCCTTCCTGGGCGGCTGCTGCGGCACCACGCCGGACCACATCGCCGAAGAAGTGAAGGCCCTCGCTGATTTCCCGGTTTCTGAAAAGGAGGAAATCAAACCATTCACCGCCCTCACCTCCCGCACCCAGACCGTTTTCATCGGCGATGACTACGCTCCGGTGAAAATCGGCGAACGCATCAACCCCACGGGCCGCAAGAAGATGCGCGAAGATCTGAAAGCCGGCAGCTTCACCTCAGTCAAGAAAGAAGCCCTGGCAGAAGTCGAAGCCGGCGCCGATGTGCTCGATGTGAATATGGGTGTCCCCGGTGCTGACCAGGAAGCGCTGATGGAAACGGCGATTTCCCAGCTCTCCATGCTCTGCCCTGTCCCCTTCTCCATCGACAGCACCGACCCGAAGGTCCTGGAAAAGGCACTGAAAGTCTATCCCGGCCGTCCGCTCATCAATTCCGCCAACGCAGAAAACGAAGAACGGCTCGATGAAATCCTTCACCTGGCGAAGAAATACGGCGCCGCCCTCCTGTGTCTCCCCATCGAGAAAGGCAATCTCCCCCAGACCGCGGAAGAACGCATCCGCGTAATCCGCTACATCGAAGGCCGCGCCCTGGCAGCCGGCCTCCGCAAGGAAGACCTGCTCCTGGATCCCCTGGTCCTCACCGTGGGCTCCGGCGACAAAGGCGCCAGCGAGACCCTCCGCACCATCCGCCTCTACAAAGAGGAATTCGGATTCCCCTGCGTCATGGGCACCAGCAACGTGTCCTTCGGCCTCCCTGCCCGCCCGCGCATCAACGCCGCCTTCCTCACCATGGCACTGGCTTGCGGCATGAACGCCCCCATCGTGAACCCTCTCGATCAGGGCGTGAAAGATGCCTTCACCAATGCGAAGCTCCTCCTGGGCTTCGACAAAGGCGCCGCTGAATTCATCAAAGCGGCCCAGGAAACCGAAGAGCCTACGGCACCCAAGACGCCGGTACAAGACCTGCCGCCGCTGGAACAGGTGAAGCTCGCTGTGAAGCAGGGTGAAAAAGAAGACGCCGCCGAAGCCACGAAGAAAGCCATCGAAGCCGGCATCCCCTCAGAAGAGATCATCAAAAACGGCCTCACCGCTGCCATGACGGAAATCGGTGACGGCTACGGCGCCGGCAAAGTCTTCCTGCCCCAGGTCATGATGTCCGCCGAAGCCATGCAGTCCGCCTTCCGCATCATCAAAGAACTTCTCCCCAGCAGCGCCACTGACTCCAAAGGCACTTTGATCCTTGGCACTGTACAGGGCGATATCCACGACCTGGGAAAAAATATCGTCTCCGCCCTTCTGGAAAATAGCGGCTACCATGTAGTCGACCTGGGCAAAGACGTCTCCCCCGAAGCCTTCCTCACCGCCATCGACGAACATAACGCCGATATGGTGGGCCTGTGCTCCCTCATGACCACCACCCTGCCGGAACTGGAAAAGACCGTGCAGCTGGTGAAAGAAAAATGCCCCAAAGTCTCCATCCTCGCCGGCGGTGCCGTAGTCACCCCCGACTACGCCGCCTCCATCGGCTCCGACGCCTACTGCAAAGACGGCATCGCCGCCATTAAAGAGGCAGACCGTTTGATGGAAGGGAAATAAAAATAGAGCTTTTTACTGCTGAGGTTTTGTAGTCGGTAGTCAGTAGTCGGTGGTCGGTGGTCGGTGGTCGGTGGTCGGTGGCATGCTTACCGCTAATCTCCCCCTCCGCACTTGCGGCAGCTGTTCAAGTGCCGCAAACGCTGATCGCGCCCTGACTACTAATTACTGATTACTGACCACTAAACCTCTATCGTTCATACCCCACCACTATTTCATAGAAGGAGGAATCTATGTCTACTTTAAAAGAAAAGAACCAGAATCACATTTTCACCATCACCACAGAGCTGGACCCGCCGAAGAGTGCCTCTGCGGCCCTCACGGAAGAACAGGTGCAGAAGGTGGCGCCCTATGTGGACGCCGTCAATATCGCCGACTGCCCCATGGCGAAGCTCCGCATGAGCCCCATCGCCCTCTCCTGCATCATCCAGCAGAAATACAATGTAGAGTCCATCTTCCACCTCACCTGCCGCGATCGAAATGTGATTGGCCTGCAGGCAGAGCTTCTCGGCGCCGCTGCCCTGGGGGTCCACAATATTCTCACCCTCACCGGTGATCCGCCCAAGATCGGCGACCACCCCAATGCGAAAGGCGTCTTCGAACTGGACTCCACCGGCCTCATCGAGCTGGCCCGCTGCCTGAACGAAGGCCACGACCTGGAAGGCCATGAGCTCGGTGAAGCCACCAATTTCTACATCGGCACCACCGGAAATCCTGGCACCGATGACCTGGACGCTGAAATCCGCCGCCTGGAAGGCAAGAAAAAAGCCGGCGCCCAGTTCATCCAGACCCAGCCTATTTATGATATCAAGCAGGCAGAAGACTTCCTCGCTGCTGCCAAAGACCTGGACCTCCCCATCCTCTTCGGTATCGTCCCCCTGAAGAGCTTCAAGATGGCGAACTACCTGAATGACAAAGTCCCGGGCATCACCATCCCCGCCAAAGTCCTCTCCATGATGGAAACCGGCGGCCGCGAAACCGGCCTCGCTATTTCCAAAGAAATCGTCCAGGGCCTCCGTGACATCCACGCCGCCGGCGCTCACCTCATGCCGGTCAACGACATCGACGCTGTTCCTTATATTGTAGGATAAGGCTAGTGCGTACATGTCGGTGTAGCTTCTAGCTGCTAGCTGCTGGCTGCTAGCAGGCTAGAGGTACATCTCACCGATGCGCTAAGTGCGTCCCGCGATTAGAAGAAGAGAAAGATGTTTCTCTGACCGCTAATTGTGCGTATAGCGTTTAGCGGTGAGTCTGTCGCACTAGCCGGCTAGAAGCCAGTAGCTAGCAGCTAGGAGCTGCACCGACATGTTTGCACCAGCGGCGGCAGCACCAGCCCCCAACAAAAAGAAAAGAGCAAGGCTCTCAAGCCCTGCTCTTTTCTTTTGCTCTTTACGCCTTATCATCAATGATCGCTGCGCCGCCTTCTTCTCCGGTACGGATCTTGATGGCGGTGGTCAGTTCGGAGACGAAAATCTTTCCGTCGCCTACGTGACCGGTGTTGCACACATCGCGGATGGTTTCCACCAGTTTGTCCAGCGGTGTTTCATAAATGACGATTTCAATTTTCACCTTCGGCAAAAGATTCACAGAGATGACATTGCCGCGGTAAATTTCCTGCTGGCCGTGGGTGAGGCCGCAGCCGTAGACTTCGGTCACCGTGATGCCGGTGACGCCGATTTCATAGAGACGATCCTTCAATTCCTCCAGTTTCTCCGGACGAATCACCGCATCGACTTTATATATTTTCTTCTCTTCCATTGCTATTCACCTATTCCATTCCGAAATTTATATTACAGCTTATTATACGCTCTTTCACCATGGTCAATCAAATCGAGGCCGGAAGCTTCTTCCGATGCAGTTGCACGAATCGGCATCAGCGCGCCTACCACTTTCACGATGATAGCGGTAACGACGATAGCCATCACGATACCTACGATAACGCCGGTGATCTGAGGAATCATCTGTGCCGGATTTCCGTAGAGGAGGCCATCAGCGCCGCCTTCATTGACCGCGGTGGTGCAGAAGACGCCGGTCATCAGAGCGCCCCATACGCCGCCCATGCCGTGGCAGCCGAAGGCATCGAGGGAATCATCATAGCCCAGTTTCGGTTTCACTACAGAAACGAAGAAGTAGCAGATAATCGGAGTGGTGACGCCGATCCAGAAGGAAGCGGTGGCATCGACGAAGCCTGCTGCCGGGGTAATACCTACGAGGCCGGTCAGGATACCGGTCATGAGACCCAGGAGAGTCATCTTCTTGTGAATGAAAAGTTCCAGGAGCATCCATACCAGGCCGGCGGTGCAGGAAGCAATGCCGGTATTTGCCAGCGCTTCTGCCATGACATCGTTCGCCATGAGGCCGGCGCCGGAGTTGAAGCCGAACCAGCCAAGCCACAGGAAGCTGCCGCCTAAGCAAACGTAAGGAATGTTGTGCGGACGAATGGAGAAAATACCATAATCTTTTCTTTTGCCAATAAGAATCGCAGCGGTCAAAGCAGAGAAACCGGAAGTGATGTGAATAACCGTGCCACCTGCATAGTCCAGGCCGCCCATTTCACGAATGAAACCACCAACACCCCAAACCATGTGGCACATGGGGTCATACACCAGCGTGCCCCACAGCAGAATGAAGAGGCAGTACGCCGGGAAACGGGTGCGTTCCACGATGCCACCACTCACGATGGCCGGTGTCAGGATAGCGAAAGCCATCTGGAACATAGCGAAGAGGATGTGCGGTACGGTTTCCGAGTAATCCGGGTTCGCTTCCATGCCGACGCCCTTGAAGAAAGCCCAGTCCAGATTGCCGATCACGCCGCCCACATCAGGACCGAAAGACAGAGAGTAACCGAAGAGGAACCACTGCACTGTGAAAATTGCCAGGCACACCATAGACATCATGATCGTATTAATCGTATTTTTTCTGCGCACCAGACCGCCATAGAAAAATGCCAGCGCCGGCGTCATAATCAACACCAGCAAAGTAGAAATCGCCAGATAGGCCATGTCAGCGCCTACCAAAGTGCTTTCTCCATCGGCCGCCATGGCCACCATAGGACTCGCTGTCAACAGAGCCAAGCCCGGAATCCATTTCTTTTTCATCGGTATCCCTTCCTTATTTCCAAATAAAAAAGCTGCCATAGGCGCACTTACGCCTCGCAGCATCATCACCATTTGTATGAACTTATCACAACAGGAAATCAAAGCCTCCTAACTCTTTGATTTCTAACCCTAAACCTTCCCACGGTCGATCGGAACCAACGTCTACACCTCCAGAAATAAGAAAGAGAGCCTTCCCCACAGGAAAGACCCTCTTCGGTTTCGCTATCAAATTCTATGTGAGCTATTATAGCACGGATTTTGAAAAAAGCAAGGCCGAAAATAGTAATCAGTGATCAGTAGTCAGTAATCAGTTGTCAGGGCGCGTTTGACTGCTTAGATCAAACAGCCAAAGCCCTCTTCCGTGAAGAGGGTGCCCGTAGGGCGGGTGATGCTTCTACACGTGTGGGGGCTGAAGAGTGGAGAGCGGTGTGACGCATAAGTAAAAGAGCCCCCGATTCTAAAAGGAACAAAAAAGCAGGGCGTCTGGTACCTCTACCTACCGCCCCGCTTCTTATCAGGCTGTCTTCTTTTTTGCCAATTCTTCCACTTCTGCGAACGATAATCCGGTCACATCAGCAATATCATCCAGGCTGCTCTTTCCTTTCTCTATCAAACTCAATGCAATCTCCCGGGCATATGCTTTTCTTGCTCTTTCCGTAATTTCTTTTACAAAATCTCCCATTACGTCACTCATCATGTCCGCCCCCTTTCCGGGTTCTTTGAAATACTTAGCTCTATCAGCCAACTCTTTATAATTCATCTCGGCAGGATCAGCAGCAAAGAAATCTGCCATAAGCCGTCCCACCGCATCACTACCACGATACTGTCCATTCACGTAAAGAATGTGTGCCTTGTCCCCGAAATCCTCTCCGATTTCCCGCACCACCCGCTCCACATGATACATAGGCAGCCCGCGGGCGAAGATGTCATTTTCACATACAAAAATAATATATGTTTCCGGTAACTCCGTATACGCCTTGCCCTTCTCTAAAATTTTTACATCCAGAGAAGCACTATTGAACCGCGCCCTTTCTGGAATAGCGCCGGCATCACTTCGCTGTATTTCAAAATCATACAGCCGCCCATCATCGTCTCTGGCAAATACATCGAGCCTCGTGCCGTGGCCGTAGAGATTTGGCAGATTCTTCTGCGTCGTCACTTCCACCACATGGATATCCTGCCGTCCAAGAAATATACGGATAACTAGCTCCATGCAAGCTGGACAATCATTGAAGTAACTGGTGAAATAAATATCATCCATTA
>CAVHZP010000104.1:0-6767 GCA_963640485.1 bacterium
GCCATTGGGCCAGAAAGTCAGATGAAAAGCGATTTAATCAGTGTTTCCCTAGCCCCCCACTACATTCTAATCTTCGAAATGAGCCCTGTGGTGGAATACCCCTCCACGAAGGAGAGGATTTCCACACGACCGGCGTATTGGCGGCCCGCTACTTCTTCGGGCTTATAGTCTCCGCCTTTGACCAGAATATCCGGTTTCAGATGAGAGAGCAATTCTTCCGGCGTGTCCTCGCCGAAAATCACCACGCCGTCCACCATGCGGAGTGCCGCCAGCATGAAGGCGCGATCTTTTTCGCCATTCACCGGGCGCTCCTCGCCTTTGAGGCGCTTCACGGAAGCATCAGAATTGAGGCCGATTAAGAGGTGATTTCCCAGCTTCGCCGCCTGGGTGAGGTACGTAATGTGGCCGCGGTGAAGCATGTCAAAGCAGCCATTGGTGAAGACCACCGTCTCGCCCCGGGCCTGCCAGAGCTGCACCATCTTCTCTGCTTCTTCCCGGGAGAGGACGCGGTCTTCGTCGTTCACACGACCGCCTTCCTGCCAGGCCTGCAGGACTTCCCGGCGTTTCACCTGGTAAGTCCCGACTTTCGATACCGCGATGCCAGCGGCGGTATTCGCCAGCTCCAGGATGGTTTCCATATCCAGTCCCGCCGCCGTAGCCGCTGCGGTCACGGCCATCACCGTATCGCCGGCGCCGGACACATCGAATACATCCTGCGCCAGGGACGCGCGGTGGATGGCGCCACTTTCGCCCAGACAAGTGATTCCCTTCTCGGAGCGGGTGACGAAGAGATAGGTGATGTCATAGGTCTTCCGCACCTTCTCTCCAGCTTCCAGAATTACCTCGTCTTCGTTCGCCACCTCGCGTCCCACGCAGTCGGAGATTTCCTTGATATTCGGCGTGATGCCGTAGGCGCCCTTGTACTTCGTCCAGTCGCTCCCTTTCGGGTCCACCAGCACCGGCACGCCGTAGCGATTCGCCATTTCTATCACCGCCTGCGCTACTTCGTCAGTAACCAGGCCCTTGCCATAGTCAGAGAGCACGATGCTTCCAAGGCCCTCTTCCAGAAGAGCCCGGAGCCAGGAAATCAGAGCGCCCCGCTCCTCTGCGCTTGGCGATTTCTTCTCCTCAAAATCCAGGCGCATCATCTGCTGCCGCGCACCCAGGATGCGCACCTTCGTGGTGGTGCGATAGCCCGGCGTCACCAGGAGGCCGCCCTTGTCGATGCCCGCCTCATCCAGCAGCGTTTCCAGCACATCCCCATTGGCATCATCGCCCCGCATACCGCACATGTAGACATGGCAGCCCAGGGAGGCCAGATTCGCCGCCGTATTCGCCGCGCCGCCCAGCACATTTCTCTCGGACTTCACCAGATTCACCGGCACCGGCGCCTCCGGGGAAATGCGATTCACACTGCCCGTCACATAGCGATCCGTCATGATATCGCCGATGACAGCCACCTTCACATCCAGAATATCCCGCGTCAGGAAACGTTCTCCATCTTGTCTCATGGTTTGCCTCTTATCCATAAAAATGGCTTCGCGACACGCCGCAAAGCCCTTTATATTTTTATTCTATTATATTATACACTATTTCCAAAGGGCAATCGCCATATCCGCCATCTTTTCATAGCCTTTCCCATTCGGATGGAGCCCATCACTATACCAAATGTCCTCCGCCGGAAATGCTTTCGAGAAATCCAACGTGAGAAGTCCCAGGTCTTTGGAAATCGTCCGAAGAAAATCGCCGTACTCCATCAGCGATTTCTGATTTGCATCGAAGTTATAAGACGACTGCCAACCGGTGGCGATACTCTCCCGCGTCGCCAAAGGCGGGATGCCGATGGTGAGCGGCACCTTCTCCGCCGCCTCGAAGAGGAGTTCTGACACCTTTCTCTCCAGGAAATCCAACCGGTACCCGCAGAGAATGTCGTTAGTGCCGCCCATAAAGAAAAAGCCCTCGTTCTTCTCCGCCAGCGCCAGAAGTCCTCTCAGGTCATCGGAAATATCTCCCACCGTGGCCCCGCAAACGCCGTGGTTGTACAAGGAAATAGAGGCCAGCGCCCCGTCCACACGAGCCACCCAGCCCCGCCCCGGCAACGCCCCATAGCCGGCGGTCAGGCTGTCGCCGAAGCAGTGAATTCTTTGTATGTGATTCCAGGCCATCATGGTCGTGATCCTCCTTTGGTTGGCAAGGGATAAGGGATAGGGGATAAGGGATAAGGCGCACCTTCCGCTACGTGCCCCCCTTCCTCTGGAAGGGCGAGGATTGGTTCGCGATAAAGACGCCAGACAGTCAGACAGTCAGACAATCAGACATCAGACTGCGCGTGCCTGCTTCCCCAATGCTATTGAGTTAAGTTTTTAATACTAGGGAAACACTGATTAAATCGAAGAATCAGAAATTATACGAATTTTTATGCAATACTTCGTCAAGAAAATCCTCAAATAGCTCATACCAGCAGTCAAAATCACTATGTTACGCCAGCCCTAAGAAGTAGCCCCTTGGAGAAGGGGCGCGCGATAGCGGAGGATAGAAATGCGCCGAAGGCGTATCCCGCGCAATAGCGGAAAATGTGACGTGTGAGAGCGCAGGTCTGCGCGCCTTATCCCTTATCCCCTATCCCTTATCCCTAATACCGACTACTAATCCCTCAGCGGTAAGCGCACCTTACTCCCGCCCACTCAGAAGCCTCTGCAGTATCCCCGGCTTCAAAACGGTCTCGTAAAACAATTTCACCGTATAATCCCGGCAGCAGTTTTGGATTTGGAGGAAAAGAGCATACTCTGCCTCGGACATGCGGACGATGATATAGTCGCCGCCGTCGGGGAGCAGGGTTTCGTAGAACCCCTGGTTCTCCACGATCTTCCCCACGGCGCTCTCTTCGTCGGGCTCCACCGGCGCTTCGTCGGTGATGTCGATCCACTCGGACTCCGGCACATCGGCTTCCAGTTTACGGATCCGCAGGGACTTGATCTTTGGCGTCATCTTTGCCAGGAAACCACCTTTGCGCTTCGTCATCTCATCGAAGATTTTCCATTTCATGCGCACATTGAGCTCATCCTGATTTCCTACCGCCGCGGCATCGAAGTCGAAATACTCCGCGATTTTCTTCAGAGTGCAGTCGGGCATTTCTTTCTTCGGCACCACGCCCTGGTTCAGCATATAGGTAAAGGTAGTATGCAAATCGATGCAATATACATCATCGTATAGATACATCTTTGCTTTCTCCAGGACTTGCAAATCGCTATTGATGGAAAAGCCCACAATCATGCGCGCCTCATCGAGAAGGCTCTGGAATTTCTTCCGCTGTCCATCGGAAAACTCCTGGTCTGCCGGCTGCTTATATACTTGTTTCCCCGTCCCATCGTACACCAGGAGCCCCTTCACGTGCGGCGGCAACGGGATGTCCAGCACCAGCACCTCTTCGGGCCTCCCGATAGACGCATCGGAAAATGAAATCAACTTACTACTTGCCATAGTCTCTCTCCGTATTCATTTTTATTTCGATTCTTCCGGTTCAAAGAAAAGGCTCATGCTAAAAGCATCCTCTTCCTCCGGCTCCAGCTTCAGCGGCGGCCGCTTCTCCCGGAGTTCCGTTTCCTTTACCACAGGGAAATCCTCGGGCAAATCCCAGATCCCTTCGCCGAACAATGGCTCCGACGCCCCTTCTCTCACTTCGGCGATTTCCTCTGTCTTCGGCGGCAATTCCTCCGCTTCTTCGCTGCCGGAAACCGGCGCATCAGCCTCTTCTGCCTCCGCAACGGTTTCCTCAAGAGCTTCTTCCGCTGCCACAGGCTCGCTCTCCTCTATTTCCGCAGCAGAAACTTCCGATTCCTCCGCCGGGATTTCAGAGAGCGATGGCGAAGCGATTTCCTCCGGCACCTCTTCGCTGCTATCCGCCGCCGGCGCTTCCTCTGCGTCTACATCAAGGGAAGCCTCTTCCGCAGTTTCCTCCGCGGCAGCAGAAACCACTTCCAGGATTTCCGCTGCCTCCGTCGCAATCGCTTCTTCGATTTCCGCAGAAATGGCTTCTGCCACCTCGCTCACTTCACACTCCTCAGCCGCCTGCACTTCCTCTACGACCGGGGAAGCCTCTACGATTTCCTCCGTAACAGCCACCGGCGCCTCTTCGATTTCCTCAAAAACAGAATCCTCCACCGCTTCACCCATCGCTTCGTCCTCTTCCTCTACGACAGGAGAAACCTCTTCCGCGATTTCCTCCGCTTCAGGCGCAGGCGTTTCCTCGATTTCCTTAGAAACAGTCTCTTCTTCAGGAAGCGCCTCTATTTCCTGTGCCACCGGCGCCGCGTCTTTCGCGGTCTCCGCCTCTTCCAGCGCCGCCAGACGCGCCACGATGGACGGCGTCAGGATGGTCTCGCTATAGAGCCGCACGGTGTAATCCGGCCTGAGCTCGCGGATGCGCAGGAAAAGGTCGTACTCCTCCTGGGTCATGCGCAGGAAACTGGGTCCCTGGCTCCCGGCAATCACACATTCATAGAAATCTCCGATCCGGTAAATCCGGCTGTCTGCCTTCGGTCCCACGGCTTTATTCTGCTGCATATCCCCTCGCTCCTCCTTCTCCCAATTCGGCTCCATCCCAAAAGGCGGCCGCGGAATCTGAATGATACTCGGCGTGATTTCCACCACCATGCCGTCGCCCAGCTTTAGCATTTCCTGCATCACCACCGTCGTCGCCAGCGCGTCAGTGTGGCTCGTGTGGTAATCATTGGCGCGGATGTGGAAATACAACGCCGTCTCCTTCAGCGTGGCGCCATTGTAGCGGCCATCCAGGAGCCCTTCCTCCTTCATTTCCATCATGGTGAAATAGGTATCCAGGCACCGCGTGTCATTGTACAGATACACGCCCCGCCGCCGCAGCGCCATGAGGTCCGAGTCCAGCGAATGTCCCACCAGGACCCGCGCCCGGTTCAGAATCCGCTGGATCTTCGTGATCTCCCACTGCGCCAGCTCCTTTCCCGCCGGCGCGGTTTTGTTGTACAGAAGTTCGTGATTGAAATCGTAAATCGAAACCTGCTTCACCGAAGCCGGCGCCCCTTCGATGTCGATGGTCATCATCTGCTCCGGCGACACATGGAGACTCCCGTGGGTCAGCAAAATATTTTTCTTCTTCGCCATACACTTCATCCTTATCGTGGAAATCTATCAATCGTTTTTCCTATTATATCATCTCTTGCGCCACCGGTGCATACATGCTAATGGGACTTGACGGTGTCGGTTTCGTAGTCGGTGGTCGGTGGTCGGTAGTCGGGACGCATTTGTCTGCTTCCCCATATCCGTTGACCGTATGACCGTTCTCCGATCGGTTCACCGCCCTCGTTAGTTTCCTTTCACCACGCCCGAAACTTTTTCCATTTCCCTATAGCTGAATAGATCCTTCTTCCCAAAAGAAAAGCACCTCCCTGCTCTCGCAGAAAAGTGCTCTTCTTTCAGATTTCCCTATCCTATTTTTTCCTTTCGATGAAGCCATATCGCTCCAGGAGATTAAAGAACTGTGCCAACCTTGGCAGCAATGGCTCCGCCTCTTCGCCAAACCTCTCGTGGACTGCCTTAGAAACGGTCTTCACATCGTGGGAGGATTCCAGCTCCTGCCACACGAAGCTTCCCAGTGCATCCAACTTAATGTAGCTCACCTTAGGACGTTTGAATACCTTCTGGGCAATAGCAGCAAATACGCCGTGATGCTCCATGGCCAGCTCCACGCAGCCATCGTCCAGCAATTTCCATCTTTGGCCAGCTTTACGATCATATTTCAAATCAAAAATATTTTCGGATTTAAACATTCTTCTTCCCGGCCTCAATGATGTAAACAAATACAGCTATCAAGGCAAAGAATAGGAGCAATGCTCCTGCATCCCCGACAAAGAAAATTTCAGACATATCCATATTGACACGGAGAACAGCCAGCAATGCCAAAAGGATGCCGGCAAAGCCTTCCCCGGCAATCATACCGGCAGCCATTAGCGTGCCACTCCCCAGAGCTGCTTCCTTCTCCTTGTCAGACTTGTATCTCTTAGCCTCCCAGAGGCGACGGATCAAGCCACCGATAAAGAGCGTAGCCGTAATATGGATCGGCAGATACAGGCCGATAGCAAAGACCAGCACCGGCAAGCCCAGAACCTCAACCACCACGGCAATAGCCGCCCCCATAAATACCAAATCCCAAGGCAGATTGGCACTGATAACCCCCTCTACGATCATCTTCATGAGCATAGACTGCGGTGCCGCCATTTCCTTAGAACCAATGCCCCAAGCGGCATGGAGGATATACAGCACACCTCCAACGGTCATGGCGGATACGGTAACGCCGATAATTTCGCCCATCTGCTGCTTTACAGGCGTTGCCCCCAGGATATAGCCAGTCTTCAAGTCCTGAGACGTATCACCGGCAATAGCCACGATCGTACAAATCACAGAACTGATGGCAATCGCAGCTATCATGCCTTCATGCCCCACATCGCCATTGGCCACGAAGATCAGGCTGATAATAAGCAGAGAAGCAATGGTCATACCGGAAGCAGGACTATTGCTGGAGCCTACGACACCTACGATACGAGAGGATACCGTAGCAAAGAAAAAGCCAAAGATAACTACCAGCAAAGCCCCCATAGGGCTAATAGGAATAACGGGTACAACCACCATCAAGACAGCCATGGTGATAACACCGCCGACAATGACTTTCATTGAAAGATCCCGGTCTGTACGAAGAGCCGTATGACTGCCATCAAAACTGCGAATGGCCTTCA
>CAVHZP010000105.1:0-6765 GCA_963640485.1 bacterium
CGCGCCTTATCCCCTTTACGCAAAAAGAAAACCCTCCCCGCTATCGCAGGAAGGGTTGCTTGCTATCGGATACCATAAATATCCATTGCATTTTTCTTTGTCTGTTCCACGAAGTCCGAAAGCGCCATGCCTTTGAGCTTCGCGATTTCTTCGGCCACATAGAAGACATTGGACGGGTCATTCCTCTTGCCCCGATACGGCGGAGGTGTGAGGTACGGGCTGTCGGTTTCTATGAGGATGCGGTCCATGGGGATTTCCTTTGCCACTTCTTTGAGCTTGAGGCTTTTGGGGAAGACTACGGGACCGGCGAAGGAGATGTAGAAGCCCAGCTTCATGAGCTCTTTCGCTGTCTCGAGGCTTCCGGAGAAGCAGTGAAGGATGCCGCGGAGGGCGCCGCCTTTGTGGGCTTTGAGAATGTCCACGGTGTCGCCGTGAGCGTCGCGGTCGTGGATCAGGATGGGCAGGTCCAACTCTTTCGCCATGTCTATCTGCCTTGCAAACCACTGCTTCTGCACTTCTTTTTCTGTGTAGAGGTAGTAGTAGTCCAGACCGATTTCTCCGATGGCTTTCACCTTGGGATGCGTTTTCGCGAGATCCGCGATGGCGGCGAGGATTTCCTCACTGGCATCTTTGGTGAGCTGGGGATGAATCCCCACGGCGGCGTAGATCTGCGGATAGGTTTCCGCCAGCGCCACCGCCTTTTGACTGGTTTCCAGGTCTTCCGACGGCGTCACCACGTAGTCCACCGTCTCAAAGACTTTGGCGATAATTTCTTCCCGATCCCGGTCGAAAGCTTTGTCGTAAAGATGAGCGTGGGTGTCGAAGAGACCCATTATTTCACCTTGCTGCCGGCGGGCATATCTACGAAAGGTACCTGCAGGTTGCCATCTTTGGAAGCGGCAAGAATCATGCCCTGGGACTCGATGCCCATGAGTTTTGCCGGTTTCAGATTAGAAACGAAAATAACATGCTTGCCGATGAGGTCTTCGGGTTTGTAATACTGGGAGATGCCGCTGACAACGGTACGGGTGTCGCCTTCGCCGAGGGAAACGGTCATCTTGATGAGCTTATTGGATTTTTCCACTTTTTCAGCGGTCAGGATTTCTGCCACGCGAAGGTCGGTCTTGAAGAAATCGTCAATGGAAATGGCTTCTGCTTTTTCCTCTTTCTTCGGTTCCTTTTTCGCTTCTTTCTTGGCTTTCTTTTCTTCTTTCTTCGGAGCCGGGGCTTCTTCGTCTTCTTCGATTTCAATTCTCGGGAAGAGCTGCGGTCCTTTATTGATATGGGTGCCTTCGGCGATGCCGCCCCAGGTCAGGTCTTTGTAGCCTGCCGATGCGAAATCGGTGAGGCCCAGCTGTGCCCACATCTTTTCAGCGGCAATCGGGATTACCGGTTCTGCCATGAGGGCCACAAAACGCATACCTTCGCAGAGGTGGTACAGCACGGAGTCCAGCACTTTCGCTTTGGATTCGTCTTTTGCGAGAGCCCAGGGCATGGTGACGTCGATGTATTTATTGAGCGCGCGAACAAAAGCCCACACGGATTTGATGCCGTCATTGATTTTCCAGCCGTCCATGCCTTTGCGGAGACCTGCCAGTGCTTCGGCTGCTTTTTCTTCGATTTCCTTGGAAGCTGCGGAAACCACTTCGTCGGTGGAGTCATCGCCCTTGGAGAGAACGCCATTTCTATATTTCTCTACCATGGACAAACTTCTATAGAGCAGGTTGCCCAGGTCGTTGGACAGGTCGGAATTGATACGGCCGATGAGGCGGTCGCGGCTGAAATTGCCGTCCTGGCCCAGCTGAATGTCATTCAAGAGGTAGTAGCGGATAGCGTCGGAGCCAAATTCCTGGAGCAGCGGAATCGGGTCCACCACGTTGCCTTTGGACTTGGACATCTTTTCGCCGTCCACAATGAGCCAGCCGTGGCCGTAAACCATTTTCGGCAGTTCGATGCCCAGACTCATGAGCATGATCGGCCAAATGATGGTGTGGAAACGGACGATTTCCTTGCCCACCAGGTGCACATCAGCCGGCCAGAATTTTTTGAATTTTTCCGGATCGTCCATGATGCCGGCAGCAGTGAGGTAGTTTACCAGCGCGTCGAACCACACGTAAACCACGTGCTTCGGGTCGAATGGCACCTGGATGCCCCAGGTGAAGCTGGTGCGGGATACGCACAGGTCTTCCAGGCCGCTCTTCACGAACTGGATCATTTCATTTCTGCGGGATTCCGGCTGGATGAAGGACGGATTTTCTTCAATGTACTGCATCCAACGGTCAGCGTACTTGGACATTTTGAAGAAATAGGCTTCTTCGCTGACTCTCTGCAGCGGGCGGCCGCAGTCGGGGCAGATGTGATTTTCATCGAGCTTGTTTTCCGGCCAGAAGGATTCGCAGGGCACGCAGTACCAGCCTTCGTATTTCCCTTTGTAAATATCACCTTTGTCATAGGAGCGCTGGAACAGCATCTGTACCACTTTCTGGTGGCGTTCTTCGGTGGTGCGGATGAAGTCGTCATTGGAAATATTCAGCTCTTTCCACAGCTGCTGGAACATAGCCACGATCTCATCGGTGTACTGGATCGGGGTGATGCCGGCTTCTTCTGCCTTCTGCTCGATCTTCTGGCCGTGTTCGTCGGAACCGGTCAGGAACAGCACATCGTAGCCGTCAAGACGCTTGAAACGGGCCATGCTGTCTGCGATGGATGTGCAATAGGTATGTCCGATATGCAGCTTCGCGCTGGGGTAGTAAATCGGAGTGGTAATATAATATCTCGGTTTTTCACACATGAAAAATGCCTCCTGCCTTGTTTATAAGTATATTTAAGTTATTATACAACGGATTGGGGAAAATTAGTAGTCGGTAGTCGGTGGTCGGTAGTCGGGGCGCTTTTGACTACTTCCCCACTACCGTTTACCGTATAACCGTTTACCGGCTCACTCAACGATAGTAGAAGATGCGCCCCGACTACCGATTACCGATTACCGACTACGAAATCTCTAGCCCTATTTCCCCAACAAATACTGATACACTTCTCTCCGTCCCATATTGAATTTCGCTGCGATCTGGCGCGCGGCTTCTTTTTGGGGCATGGTTTCTGCCAGTTTCTCTGCTTCTTCCTGCCAGGACGTGGTGTCTTCCTCTTCGGTTTCCATGTCTTCGTTCCAGCCTTCTACGAGGACCACGTACTCGCCTCTGGGATCGTTTTCGTTCAGTTCTTCCCTGAGCTCTGCCAGGGTACCGCGGCGGAAGGTTTCAAATTTCTTGGTCAGCTCTCTGGCGGTGACAGCCTTTCGATTTCCCAGATACTTCAAGAGGGTATCCAGCGTATCTTTCAGCCGGTGGGGCGCTTCGTAGAAAATGAGCGTCACCGGCACGCGGCGCATGTCGATCAAAAGTTTCTTCTGCTTCGCTGTGATTTTCGGAAGAAATCCGATAAATGCGAATTGCCGCGCATCGAGGCCCGATGCCACGAGGGCAGTCAGGGCGGCGTTCGGCCCGGGAAGTGGCACGATGGGGATGTGGGCTTCCAGAGCCAGGCGCACCAGGTCAGCGCCGGGGTCGGAGATGACGGGCATGCCGGCGTCACTCACCTGGGCCACCGATTTTCCCTCGCCCAATAGCTCGATGAGCTTGGGGCCGGCGGTTTCTTTATTGTGTTCATGATAGGATAGCACGTGGACCGCGATCCCCAGATGATCCAAGAGGATCCGGGTGTGGCGGGTGTCTTCGGCGGCGATGACGTCCGCCTGTTTCAGGACCTGCACCGCTCTCTCGGTGATGTCCTCCAGATTTCCTATCGGTGTAGGCACCAGATACAAGGTGCCGCTTTCTACTTCACTCATAGTATTTCCTTTTACTTTCCATATATAGCAAGCACTTCATCAGTGTAAGAGCCGTCCGTATTATGCAAAAGCAGCGGCGGCTCCACGGTCAATTCCGGATGACCGCCGTAGCGCCATTCCATGAGGACCCGCACGGCGGTATGCCCTTTCCGGGCGTAGATGAAGCGCATCCGCTTCGGCTCCATGTGGTATTTCCGGCCGATGGAAATCAGATCCGCTGCCCGGTCTGCCCGATGCACCATGGCCATGCGGCCGCCGTATTTTAAAAGATACTGCGCCGTCTTGAATACGTCTTCCAGGGTCGCATTCACTTCATAGCTGGCGCTGGCGACACCGTCTAGTGTGCTCATCTTTCCTGTGCCTACGCTGCGGTAAGGGGGATTCGCCAGGACCAGTGAAAAAGAGCCGGAAGGAAATATGTCATTCACCTTCCGGTAGTCGCACTCCACCACGTGGATGATGTCTTCTTTTCCATTGCCTGCTACGTTGCGCCGCGCCAGGTCTGCCATCACCGGATTCACCTCAAAGGCGGTGATATCCTTCCCGCCCAGAGCGGAAACCAGGAGCGCGATGACCCCCGTACCGGTGCCCAGGTCTGCCACCTTGTCCTTCGCCTTCGGCGTCACATAGTGCGCCAACAGAACCGAGTCCACGGAGAAGCAGAACTGGTCAGGCCGCTGGATGAGCTTCATGCCGTCCCGCACCAGGTCATCCAGCCTTTCTCCTTTGTTTAGTGTCCAATCAGTCATTTTCTTCCTGTTCTACGCTGTCCCAGGAGAGAATCTTCGTCTTCTGTCCTTCCAGCTGTACTTTCACTGTATGTTTCTGGCTATTCACATAGACCACCTGGCCGCTGCCTTCATCAGTGATGACCTTCATGCCTACGCGGAAATTCTTCGCCTTGTTCTGCTGCATAGCGCAACATTTCTTGCGGCGGCTGTTGTCCCCGGTGTACTGGTCATTTTCATAACGCAGGCAGCACATGAGACGACCGCAAACGCCGGAAATCTTCGTGGGGTTCAGAGACAAGCCCTGGTTCTTTGCCATTTTGATGGAAACCGGAGCGAAATCTCCCAGGAACGTAGCGCAGCACAAAGGCCGGCCACAGGAGCCGATACCGGAAACCTGCTTCGCCTCATCGCGAACGCCCACCTGCCGCAGCTCGATGCGGGTGTGGAAAACCGCTGCCAGCTCCTTCACCAGTTCACGGAAATCCACGCGGCCTTCGGAAGTGAAAAAGAAGACAATTTTATTTCTATCAAAGGTATACTCTGCCCGGAGAAGCTTCATGGGACAATTAAATTTCTCAATCTTTTTCAGGCAGATTTCGAAAGCCGATGCTTCCCTTTCCTTATTTCTTTCCAGCTGCGCCATGTCCTTGATGGTGGCCTTGCGAATCACCGGCTTCATGGGATTCTCATCGTCCGGCTCCACATGGTCGGGCATCAGCACCACATAGCCATACTCCAGGCCCCGGGAAGTCTCTACGATGACCCCGTCATCTATATGAATGTCCAATCCATTGGACGCGAAATAATATATCTTACCTGCCGGCTTAAAACGGACGCCTACGATCTGATCCATGCCTGCCGCCTTTCTGTATATGCTCTAAACTGATGAGAATGTAATCCCATACATTTTTTGTATTGATATAGCGGGCCACTGCGGTCTCCGCATCTTTCAGTATGTCCATGGCCTTCTCGCCCCGGCCCATAGCCCAGGCAGAGGAAATCCGGCTCTCCCTATCCGCCACGGAAACGCAGCGCGCCAGTGAGGCCTCTCCTGTCTCCGCGATCACCATGATGTCCCGCCCCACCAGGCGGATCCACCGGAGCATGCGAAGGAAATCCTTCCGCTCCCCCAGGTCTCGCATAGCAAGAGACGCAAACGGCATGGGGTCTCCCGTCACCGTTTCCCAGAAAGCCATCGCCCTCTCCGGCTCAGCCTCCCCCGTCTCATCACACACTTCCAATGTGATGCCGGGATTTCCTTCGGAAAGCTGGTACGCCAGGCGGGCATCCATGCGGATGGGGAAATGATATTTCTTCGGGTCCGACGCCATGAGCGCCATGAAATCCGCTTCCTTCAAAGGGAAGAAGGCGAACCGCTCGCCCCGGGAAATGATGGTGGGAAGCAGTGCATGGAGGTCGTGGGTGATCAAGATGAAATGAATATTTCCTTCCGGCTCTTCCAACGTCTTCAAAAGAGAATTGGCCACCGGATCCATCATAGTCTGCGCCTCGTCGATGATGCACACATGAGGCTTCTCATCGAAAGACGCCATAGCGTCCAGGAAAATGCGGAACTGCTCGATCTTCAGCTCCAGCCCCATGGGACGAAGGTACCACACCTGGCTGTCAGCAAGCGTGAGCACCGGCTCCTTCTTCAGCGCCGCCTCATCCCAGGAAGAAACGGTCTCCCAAATCTTCTCCGTCTTCCCGGTGAGGACGCCCGCCAAATCAAAAGCGGCCGTAGTCTTTCCCAATCCCTCATCGCCGTACAAAATCAGCGTGTGAGGCAGACGGTTCTCCTCTATGAGCCGCTTCCATTCTCTCTTCACTTTTTCCTGTCCGTATACATGAGGAAGGAAATCACCCATACAAAGCCTCCTGCTTCCGCGGAAAAATCACAATGACATTCCCGCAAAACTTACATTCTATTGTAACATGGCGGGGAGAGCGGCGCAAAAGAAATATTCGCTCCGTCAAGCCCTCTTCTCTGAAGAGGGTGCCCGAAGGGCGGGTGATGCCGGCGAAAGTGAGGAGGGAGGATTTAGAAGGGAAGAGCGAATATGCGCCGCATCAGTTCGTAAAGCGGCGCGAGTTTTGAAATCAGGTCGCGCGTCCTTAGATCAAACTTTGCGGCGCTTCTTAATTTGTGCGCCGCACATCCACTCCTAACTCCTCACTCCTCACTCC
>CAVHZP010000106.1:0-6571 GCA_963640485.1 bacterium
GTGTCAGATGTTCTGATGGTCTGAATGTCTGTCGTCTCGCAGGAGGCCAACCTCCATCCCCCTCCTTCCAGGGGAAGGAGGTTACACTGAGGAAGGCGGGCGCTTCGTTGTCGTCTCGTGGGGCGAGCTTACAAGCTCCAAGCTCCCCGCTCCTTGCTATGACGAAGCAGTCTCGCGGCCGTCTGAAGTCTGATGTCTGCTGTCTTGTGGAAGGTGCGGCTGATTGATAGAATAGATAAGGCGTATTGCGATAATAAGAAGAATAGTTCGTAAATATTTTGGTCGCATTGGAATGGGTTTATGGAGAAAGCCGATGAAAGAGAAAACGATGAATTATGGGCAGGATATATATGATAGCCTTGCCAATTACATTGTAGATGACCGGTATCATCAGGCTGTGCTTCTTGACGGGCCTTGGGGAAGCGGAAAAACCTGGTTCATTAGAAAATATTTCATCCCTGAATTCGAGGCGGCCCATCAGTGTGAAGAATGGCATTTTATTTATCTGTCTTTGTATGGGTTAGAGACGGTGGAAGAAGTAAAAGCCAAGAAGGATCGGCTCGTGGCTGAGCAGCTGCTTGGACAATTTTTCCGGAATCATGGGTTAGCATCTTTTTCCGGAGAAGGTTGCATCAAGAAGGCAAGGCTTTTGAAACCGGTAGTGTCTCTGCTATCGTCTTATTTACCCAAAGACTTGCCAGATATAAAAATAGAAGATGTGCTGGGGGCTTTGGATAAACCGGAGCATGTGGTTCTGATTCTGGACGATTTAGAGCGGGCGCACATAAAACCGGAGATCGTTCTGGGCTACATCAGTGAATTGACGGAGCAGGAAGATACGAAAGTCATTGTATTGGCGAATGAAACGGAAGTTTGCCAAATGAATGGCTTAGAGGAAACCGATGAAGAGGGCAAGCCACCGAAGAAAAATCCCAAACGGGAACGGTATGATTCGATCAAAGAGAAGTCGATCGGATTGGATATCAAATATGAAGTACCGGTAGCTGAGCTCTATAATGA
Source organism: bacterium (assembly GCA_963640485.1). Taxonomy (GTDB): domain Bacteria; phylum Bacillota; class Negativicutes; order Veillonellales; family Dialisteraceae; genus Dialister. Next base: position 1,021 of record CAVHZP010000106.1, read on the forward strand.
AATCGTGAATGCGTATGTGAAATCTGAGCCGCTCAAAAAATATATCCATGAGGAGAAAGACTATATCGTTACTGCGCTTGAAAATAATGAATCAAATAATTTGCGTACTTTGATTTTTGCATTCGTGGCTTGTGATACGTTTTATCCGTTGCTCGAGAAGGCATACGACTCGTGGCGGGTTGGACATGAAGAGGAGACGCAGTTTATTTTTGATAAGTTGGTTCGCGATGTAGTAAGATATACACTGCAATGTGCCCTGTCGAGAGAGAGGGGAGAGTCTTGTACGACCCCCGGCTTTGTGTTTGATGAGGCGGGCCATTTGCAGGTGGTTCGATATTACTCGTCTTATTCTTTTGTGCGTTCGTTTATTGCGTATCGAAGGATTCCTGAAGAGGAGTTGCAGCGGAATACTTTTTGGGTATTGGATGATTTGTTGGACGGAAGCCAGAAAAGAAATGAAGCGTATCATAAGCTCATGCGGTGGTGGCTTCTGAATGATTGCGACATAGAACGATATCTGGAAAAATTGGAGGGCGAGATTTTACGAAAGCGGTTGAATCCGGATTATATCAGAAGTCTGTTTGTAGCCTTGATTGGTATATCTGAGGCAGGCATCGATGTGCCGATGGAGAAGTATAGCGTGGCGGTCATTGCCAATTTGAAAAAATCGGGGCCGATTCTGTTTACTGTAGATCTACTCTATGCCACTTCTGATATAGGAGATCTATCGATACGGGAAAGATATAATGAGGCGTTACGTCCTATTTATAAATGGGTGAGATTGTATTTTGAGGAGCGGCAAAAGGAAGCGTATCAATTCCTGATCAGAAACGAATGGGATTTGGATTTCAAACGGAAATGTAAGGAGAAAATGCCTTCTTTCATGGATGATAGAAAATTCTTGGCTTATGTAGATCTGGAAGAAGTACTGCAAAAGATAAAGGTTTCTACTCCAGCGGAAATTTGTTATTTCACTGATGGGATCAGATCGATATATGTTCCGGCGAATATTAGTGATTTTTACAAGGCGGATGTGCCATGCATAGAGGCTATACTGAAAGGTATGGGAGAAATGGAGGATTTGGAAGGCAAGGTAAAGAAATGGAATGTGCAGAAGCTGGAAGACGTGTTGAGACGCAGTAAGGATATGCTATCCTGAGCTATGTAAGGTGATGTTCTCGGTAGTGTTGGAGAAGTAAGTATGCGGGGGCTGATGCGCATGGGGGCGCATTAATGGATGGTTCATAGTAAGGGAAAAGGATGAATGTGATGAAGAAATTATTATCCATATCTATTGCAGCATATAATGTAGAAAAAACAATCGAGGAATGTTTAGACTCGTTTCTAAAGTGTCGGCACTTAGAAGATCTGGAAATTTTAGTGATTAATGATGGGTCTTCTGATCGGACGGTGGAAATCGTTTCTGTTTATGAAAAGAAATATCCGCAAAGCATTCATTTGGTGAGTAAGGAGAATGGTGGTCATGGTTCGACGATCAATGCCTCGCTGGCTATAGCAACGGGAGAGTTCTATAAGGTCATCGACGGAGACGATTGGGTGGATCCGGTGGAGTTGGATGCGCTTTGTGATTTTTTAGGAGAGACAAAGGCTGAGTTGGTGGTAAATGATTATCGGGAAGTGTATCCGGATCATACGCGTCAGGTATCTCATCGAGAGGGCTATGATCCAAGGAAGGTATATTCTTTTGCGGAATTGTGCCCCCGGCATGATTTCAATGCGCAGATTTTCTTTATGCATGAATCTACGATTCGGACGGAGAGGTTGCGGGATGTAGGAACTCAAATTCAGGAGAAATGTTTTTACGCAGATATGGAGTTGGTCTTTTTTATCGGCTTGGCGGCTCGCACGGTGCAGTTTCACGAGAGTTGTGCGTATCAGTATCGACTGGGATCGGCTGGACAAAGCGTCAGTGCAGAAGGTTGGTATAAACATATTGAGGATTTTATCAAAATAGAGCTTGATTTGATGCGGCTTTATAGCGAACAGGAAGGGAAAATAACGGATACCACGAAAAGAAATTATTTGTTTGCGATTCTCGATACGGGGTATTCCACGCCGTTTGATTGCTTCCTGGTGAAATTTCAGCGGGCGGATAAGGATGCGCTCTTTGTGGATTTCTTACGGACGGCCAGACGCCGGTATCCTACGCTGGTGGACAGGATGTACCTGTCCCGGTTGAATCGGTTTGTGGCGGCAGCGCCCGAAAAGAGAATTGGCCAAATGAGATGGTTTAAGCATACGAATTTGTTCAAGGCTTTGCGGATGGTAAAGAATTTCGGGAAAAAGTCTTAGGAATAGGGCGATATGCGGTCATTTGTTTTGCGGGGGTAACATTTTGGGCCAGGGTTTGATAATTATGGGCATGTTTTTTATTATTGATTTTGGAGCAGGAGATGGATATTCTTTATAAAAATTATGATAAAATAGCCCGGTGGCTGTTGTACCTTATGGTACTTACGATTCCGATTCAATCGTTACCGAAGGCCTATCTTTTACCAGGGTTCATGAAAAATGTAGGCGGATTCTTCTTGTGGATACTTTTGGCTGCATCTGTTTTATATTTCTGGAGGAATCGCAAAAACTATGGGGGCTGGTCATCCTGGCCGTCCTGGCTGAAGGGGTATCTGGCGGCGGTTTGCTTGTGGCCGGTGCTCTGTACGGTAATCGGGGCGACGACATTTCCTTATTGGAATGAGACGGCCAATGAATATCTGCGGCATACGGGGATGGTGGAGAAGATTGCCATCGTGTATCCCGGCATCATGGAGAATGAACTTTTGCTTCATTTGAAATTTGCGGTGTCTATGGTGATGGGCGTGGTGAAAGGTTTACTCATTCCTTTCTTGGAGATTTTCTTTTCTTTGTATGTGATGTTTCATCGGAAAGATAGTCGCTATATACTGGATACCGTGAGCCGGGCAGCGGTGGTGGCAGCGCTGGGATTCTGCGCGTATTCGCTCATAGAAATCCCCTGGCTTCTGACGGGGAATACATGGTGCGCGGAGATTCTGTCGTGGATCAATGTACATTTGTATGATGTGAAGTCGAGCCATGGATGGTGGCCGCCACTTTTATGGAAGGGGCAGCTCCGAAGCTTGACTCCTGAGCCATCATTTTTCGGTATCATGGCGGTTTTCTATATTCCACTTTTGTGGTATCGTGCGGCGGTGTTGCGAAAAAAATTGGTATGGCTGTTACTGGTATTTTTCTGTTATATGATTTTTTTGACTCATGCACGGACAGCGCAGGTGATTTTCTTAGGAGAGCTGGTGCTTTTGGCGTTTCTTTCTTTGTGGGGGCGTTATCCATCTTGGGGAAAGTCTTTGCTGGGGATTTTTGGCACGGCGGTGCTGGCTTTTGCTTTTTATATTTCCGTACCGACTGTACTGTCTTCTATGAAGCCGACAGCGAAGGTGGCGACGCAGGTAGTAGAAAAAAATAAGCCGACGAAGAATGCGGCGCCTAAGACAGTACAAAAACCGGATGGGCAGTCGGTGGCGCAGGCAGCGCAAACCTATGTAAAAAGAGATGTGGCTTCGGTGATAGGTGTATCGAACCGGTCGAATACGGCGCGGTTCGGAAATACAGTAGCACTTTTTAGTGTAGGTTTAGAGCATCCGGTTTTTGGAACAGGAATGGGATTTGAAAGTCCTTATATGGCTAAGACTATTCCTGCATTTGCGAAGAAAAATGGAGAAATCAAACTTTGGATATCACAAATGAATGAAAAGGGCTTCATAAAAAGCGGATTTCCTATGGTAAATATGTATGGAGCCATAATGTGTCGGTTCGGGATCCTCGGTCTTCTGCTCTTTTTGGTTCCCATTGGCTGGAGTGGATGGTACTTTTTAAAAAACAGGAAAAAACTTTTGAAAGATGGCGGTATGGTATGTGCATTGGTTGCTTTAGCAGGACAAGTGATATGCTTACTAAGTCATGAAATGTTTTATACGTATCCTTTGGCTTTGGCAATGACATTTTTACTGATGCGGCGTGTGGCAGAGGAGCCCGATTCTTTAAAGCAGGCTGAGTAATGGATGGAAGAGGTGAGACATGATGAAGAAAAGCCGGCTTTTGGAAAATATCGGCTCTATGGTGACGCTGCAGGCTATGGAGTATATCCTGGCTTTTCTTTTGGTGCCTTATCTTTTGCGCACGCTAGGGCCGGCGAAGTATGGGGCTATGGCTTTCATGCAGGGGCTGGTGGGATATTTCAGCCTTTTCATCAATTACGGCTTTAATATGACGGCGCCGCGAGATCTGGCGCAGGCGGAGGAGACGGAGCTGCCGCGGCTCTTTTCCACTTATTTCTGGTCAGAAGCACTGCTGTGGGCAGTGGCGACGGTGGCTTTCTTCGCCGGGTATGGAGTGATTTCCTTTTTGTATCCGGTGAATCTGGATTGGCCGCTCTTCCTGGTGACGTATACATCGGTGCTGGGAATCCTGGCGTTTCCTGTATGGTATTTCCAGGGGACGCAGCAGATGCGATATATCACAGTATTGAACCTTTTCGGTCGGCTTGTGACCATGGGGCTTTTATTTCTTATGGTGCGCTCGCCGGAGGATTACCTGTGGGCAGCTTTTTTGCAGTCTACCACGCCGCTTCTAGCTGGGGTGCTTTGCTGGAAAATCATTCATGAGAAAAGTCCCGGCATTTTGCAAAGACCGGTGTGGGCGGATATGCGGGCGGCGTATAAAGAGGGATGGCAGATATTTCTCTCGACTGTCACCATTAATCTGTATACAACCAGTGATGTGGTGATCCTGGGGCTTTTAACGAATGATACCATCGTAGGCTACTATAGTGGCGCGGATAAGCTCATTAATTGCGTGAAGCGAGTGGTGGGCGCGGTGAATGCAGCGGTGTATCCTTATATCAGTGCGGTGATGAAGGAGTCAAGAGAAAAGGGATTTTATTTCCTGCGTCGCCAGCTGGCAGTGTATACCGTGGGTGGTCTTCTGGGGGGCGCGGTGCTTTACTGGTTGTCTCCCTGGGGCGTGCCTTTTCTTTTGGGAGAGAAATATATTTCCTCCATCGGCTCGCTACAGATCATGGCCTTCGTGCCGCTGGTGGTGGCCATGAGTAATGTGATGGGCTATGAGACTATGCTGCCTCTTGGGATGGAAAGCGTATACAGCAAAGTCCTCATGATAGCATCGGCTCTGAATCTCTCTATCATCTACCCCTTGATTTCCTGGGGCGGCGCGGAAGGGACGGCATGGGCTGTGCTCACTACGGAGACTTTCGTAACCCTCGCCATGGCAACGGTGCTGTGGAGGAAACGGATATTGCTAAGGCGGTAGAGTGCAGATGAGTAGACAGTCAGATGAGTAGATGGTCTGACGTCTGACGGTCTGATGTCTCGAAAGGCCAACCTCCACCGCGGAGCGGTCGCCCTCCTTCCAGGGGAAGGAGGTTACATTGAGGAAGCATCACCCGCCCTGTGGGCACCCTCTTCAGGGAAGAGGGCAGCATTGAGGAAGGCCAACTTCCACCGCAAGCGGTCCCCCTCCTTCCAGAGGAAGGGGG
>CAVHZP010000107.1:0-6526 GCA_963640485.1 bacterium
TTTCCCTAGTACCTCTCAAATTGTGCGCCGCACCACACCTTGAAACCGGAGCCTGGAACTGTTCACACTATTGTTAATCATTGTTTCCGGAATCGCTAAACAATACTTGACAATCGCATGGCCAGGGTGTATCATAGACTCGTAAGCAAAAAGGAAATCGCCATTGGCCGTGGTGATTCCACTCATTGTTACAAATCTTTCTCAACAACCTTCAAACACCTCAAAAAGCCTCCCCTCGGGGAGGCTTTAGGCGTTAATTGGAGAGAATTACGCTGTCGGTTTTGTAATCGGTAGTCGGTAGTCAGTGGTTGGGGCGCGATTGGGGGTAGCGGGAGCGGGCAAGCTGCCGCTACTGCGGATAGTTCCAAGGGGTATGTTTAGAATCACAGTAGAATACAAAAAATCCGCGAAGGTGATTTCTCACTTTCGCGGATTTTCTTATTCATGGATTTCTGCGGTGCAGTGCGGGCAGCGGGTAGCGTCATCAGCCACCACTTCCTTGCAGTACGGGCATTTGCGGGCTTCCTTCTCCGGTGCTTTCGGGAAAAGGCGATTGATCTGCTTGATGGCGATGAAAATCACGAAGGCGATGATCAGGAAATCGATCACCGTATTCAAAAATTCGCCATAGGCAATCACCGGGACGCCCAGTTCCTTTGCCTCTGCCATGGTAGATACCGGGGTGTCTCCCAGAGCGATGAAGAAGTTCGAGAAATCGATGCCTCCCAGGATATATCCCAAAGGCGGCATGATGATGTTATTCACCATAGAGGAAACGATTTTTCCAAATGCAGCGCCGATGACTACGCCGACAGCCATATCCACCACATTGCCGCGAAGTGCGAAATCCTTGAATTCTTTGAGCATGCCCATGAGGGATTCTCCTTTCTCTGACTCTGTAAAGAAAAAATATTTTCATTATCTTACCATAATTTAGGAATAGAGGAAAGGGGAGGGCTGCGGTAAAAACGGTGGGGGGTTAGTGGTCAGTACTCAGTGATCAGTAATCAGGACGCGATAGACGGCAGAGATAGCGGGCATGTAAACCGCTATTGCAGAATGGATCCGAGGGCTGCGCTCAGGATGACGGGGGAGGGGGCAGCGGAGGAGGCAGCTGGCGTTCTTTGGGCTAGTGCCGGGGATGCGCCTTCGGCGCATTTCTATCCGGCGCTATCGGAGGGCCCTTCTCCAAGGGTCTACTTGCGTAAGGTTTGCCCAACATAGTTCTTTTTACGATAGCAGAAAATGGCAAAGTTTATGCTTAACGCCAAACGCGTCCTGACTACTGACCACTGATCACTGACTACAAAATCGATAGCGCCAGGCGCACCTATCTTACTAATATTTCCATTTGACAAAGTCCTCCATCTTTTGTACAATGAGCTATGTCAGTGCCGGTATAGCTCAGCTGGTAGAGCGGCGCATTCGTAATGCGTAGGTCGCAGGTTCAAATCCTGTTGCCGGCTCCAGAAATCAGAACGCAATCTCGTTTGGGGTTGCGTTTTTGTTTTGGGCGATGAGGGGATAAGGGATAGGGGATAAGGGATAAGGGATAAGGGATAAGGGATAAGGCGCGTTTGACGCAGGTAGGGAGTAAATGCATTTGCCTTCTTCTTTGAAGAAGGTGGCCATAGGCCGGATGATGCTTCCTCTTATGCATCACCCGCCCTTTAGGCACCTTCTTCACAGAAGAGGGCTTGACGCTATTGATGAAGTCGCCAAACGCGCCTTATCCCCTATCCCCTATCCCTTATCCCTAAACACAAAAAAACAATTCCAATTTCATCTATTTATGCTATAATGACTTTAAGTGTAGGCTAGAAGAAAATTCCGGCGGAAGTCATATTTCTTAAAGTGTGATTTCTTAGTACACTGCGAGGAAGCTGTATATGAAAATTATTGGTGGAAAAGCCAAGGGCACGAACCTTTTGGCGCCTGCCGGGCAGAATACGCGGCCGACTTTGGGACGGGTACGGGAAAGTATTTTCAACGTGCTCTCCAATGTGGGGCTGGTGGACACGAAAGTGCTCGATATTTTTGCCGGGACCGGGGCCATGGGGCTTGAGGCGCTTAGCCGGTATGCGGCGTCGGCGGTCTTTATCGACAAGACGACCGGACGCATCATCCAGGAGAATGCGAAGAAGTGCCATGTGGAAGATCAGGTATCGGTCGTGACCCGCGAGGTGGGCGCGGCTTTGCGGTCTCTTCAGGGCGAGATGTTTGATTATATTTTTATGGATCCTCCCTACCGGAAGGGCTATATCAATGAAGTACTGGAAATGATTTTTGCCTGCGGTCTTCCTGCAAAAAACGCCATCATTGTGGCGGAGCATTCCGTATCAGAGCCCCCGGATATGTCACGTTTCGAAGGGAAATGTGAGGTATGGAAGGAAAAGAAAGTGGGAGCCATTGTAGTCACGTATCTGCTTTGCAGATCCCCAGAGGAGTAGTTCAATGAAGTTAGCAATTTGCCCAGGCAGTTTTGATCCGGTCACCAATGGCCATTTGGATATTATCAGAAGAAGTGCATGTCTGGTAGATAAACTGATTGTGGCAGCTTTTTTAAATCCTAGTAAGCATTATATGTTTTCCACAGAGGAGCGTTTAGCGATGCTCCGGGAGACCACGAAGGATATTCCCAATGTAGAGGTGGATGCTTTCGATGGGCTTTTGAATGAGTATGCGGCAAGTAAGAATTGCCATTTGCTGATTCGCGGTCTCCGTGCGTTCAGTGATTTCGAGTATGAGTTTCAGCGGGCGCTGATGATCAAGCAGATTGATCCGACTTTGGAAACGGCTTTCTTTATGACCGATGGCCGCTATTCCTATCTGTCTTCCACCGGCGTCAGAGAGCTGGCTCATTTCAACGGGGATATCACACGCATGGTGCCGCCTTACGTGCAGGAAATGATCAAGAAGAAATTGGGGAAATAATGATTTCCTGTTTGAAATCAGATTTTTCCATAGAAAGAAATGAGGCTGACGGTTATGGATACAAGAAAACTTTTGGAAGAACTGGAAAATGTGATCAATAATGCCAGCGATGTGCCGTTCACAAATAAAAAGATGGTGGACAAAGACGAGGTTTCCCGTCTGATCGATGCGATCAACCAGTCGCTGCCCAATGAACTGGAAAGCGCTCGCCGTATCGTAGCGGATAAGGAAAGAATCATGCTGGATGCGGAGAAGAAGGCAGAGGATACGGTGGCACAGGCGAAGGACTATATCGCTCGTATCACTGAGGAAAGTGAATTGGTGAAGCAGGCGCAGGAGCGTGCCAATGAGGTGATTTCTTCGGCGAACAAGTCGGCAGAAGAGCTTCGTACCAGCTCTATCACCTATGCGACTGACGTATTGAAATATGTGGAGTCCAATATGGAAACCATGCTGGATACGCTGAAAAAGAATCGCCAGAGCCTGATTGATTCCAATGCAGCAGCTATGCGCCAGGACGAGAATAGATAAGAAGTAGCGCCTTTGGGAAATAGGTGCCCGCACCTGCTTTCCTGCGTCCGTGATCCGCTTACCGTGTAACCGTGATCCGGGCGTGCATGCGGTATCTGGAGATGGAGCGTATGCGGCTTACCGTGTGAACGGCTTGCCAACATTTCCTTTTATCGTCAATGGGGCGGTAAACGGTTATACGGTTATACGGAACACAATGGAGGCCATTTCGATGGAACTGGATGAGGAGAAGAGACGGATTTTACGGATTTGTCTTTTTGCCGGTCTTGTTTTCGCCGGGGTGGTCTTTTTCTTATGGGATCCTTTTGCGTCGAAGGAGGAGGCGCCGCTGGCGGTGACAGATTTGTCTGCCGAGGAGAAGGGGAAGCGGGGCGAAATCCTGGTCTACATCGTAGGTGCCGTGAAGGAACCGGGGGTTTATGAGCTGCCGGCGGGTTCGCGGGTCTATGACGCCGTGAAAGCAGCGGGAGATGTGCTGCCCTATGCGGACCTGATAGAAATCAATATGGCAGATCCCTTGGAAGACGGCACGAAGATCCACATCCCTCTGAATCCGGATCTGGTGGATCCCCGGGGCAATGGTCTCATTCGTATCAACTCGGCGACGGCGAAAGAGCTGGAAGCGTTGCCCGGTGTAGGAGAGGCGACGGCGGAGAAAATTTATAAGTACCGCGAGGAGCATGGACCTTTCAGGCAGAAGGAAGATCTCATGAAAGTGCCCGGTATCGGCGAGGCGAAGTATAAGAAGTTAGCAGATCGGATTACTCTATGAGCGGCGTCTATGGGCTTCTCTGGGCGGCAATCTTTTTTTCGGCGGGAGTTTTTCTCTATGATGAGCTTCCGCCTTTTGGCTTGCCCCGGCTGTGGCTGTTCCCTTTGGGCCTCGCGGCGCTGCTGCTCCTGACGTCTTATGTGCGCAAGGGGAAAGTGCTCGCGCTCTTGGGCGGGGCGCTTTTTCTCCTGGCGCTGGGCATGGGGCGCATGGAGATGGCTGATGTGGTGTGGAGCCGCCAGTCGTCCTGGGCTATCGGCAGCGAAGGGGATTTTCGCGCCGTTGTGATGGAGGAACCGCTGCTGCAGGCGGGGGAGGATGGCTATGCCCGTTACCTGGTGGACTTAGAGGAAATCCGCTATGGCGATGGTGTGACGAAAAAGCTCTCGGGCACCGCTTATTTCTATGACACCGCGGAAAAGGAAATGTATCGGCCGGGGGATCGGATTTCTATGGAAGGGAAGCTTCATCCCATTCGTCTCTATGGAAATCCGGGAAAAATTGACCTGGAAGGGCGTTACCGGAGCCGCCGGCTGCTGGGACGCATTTACGAAGCGGAACGGGCAGCGCCAGCCTTCGTAGAGGACAGCGGCGAATACCGCATGGAGCGGATGGCAGCAGAGATGCGAAAGAAGCTCGCTAGTGCTTTCTCTGTCTACATCGACCTCACGCGGTTGCATCTTCTGATGACGCTGCTCTTTGGCGGGAACTACAATGAAATCCCGGAAGCGGTGATGATTTCTTTCCAGACCACCGGGATCATTCACATCCTCTCGGTGTCGGGGTCCCACGTGGCGCTGCTTTTTGGTTTTTTATATTTCCTGGGGAAATGGCTGCGGCTTCCGCAGAAACTGGTGATCCCCGGCGCCATCGCTGTGGTGCTTTTCTACGCGGCTCTGTCGGGGCTGGTACCGCCGGTGATTCGTGCGGTGGTGATGGGGATTCTCTCGGTAGGCGGCGTTTTCCTGGAAAGGGAAAAGGCGACGCTGAATCTCCTGGGTGCTGCGGTGCTGGGCATGCTTTTATGGGATCCTTTCTATCTCTATGACGTGAGCTTCCAGCTTTCCGTGGGCGCGTCGGCAGGGATTTTGATTTTCTACCGGCCATTCCTTTCGCAGTTGCAAAAGGTGCCCTGGCTGAAGAAGTGGATTCGCGAAGGCGTCGCCCTCTCTACGGCGGCGCAGGTGCTGACGCTCCCTATCGTGCTCTACGATTTCCATGCGTTTCCGCTGTTCTTTATCCCGGCAAATCTCTTTGTGACGCCGTTTCTGGAGTGGGTGATCATCGCGGGCCTTTTGGCGGCGGTGGTGTCGCTGCTCTTTCTTCCGTTGGCAGGCGGCACGCTCTACGTGGCGGACTATCTCATGTGGTGCGGCCTCCGGCTGAATTTCCTTTTGTCCTCGCTTCCTAAGGCATCTGTCGGCCTCGGCGGTATGAGCGCGCTCTCGGCGGCGCTGTACTATGTCACCGTGGCGGTGCTGTATTTCCGGAAGACATTGTGGGAGAAGCGGCGCCTGGCTTATGGCGCACTGGCGTTGTGGGGAGCGCTCACGCTCGCGGTTTGCATTTCCTGGTGGCTGACGCCATCCTTCCGTGTGTATTGCCCGGATCTGGGCGCCGATCGAGGAATGGTTCTTGTCAACGGGAAGCAGAACATCTTATACTATAAGGCAAGCGGCGTATCGTCCCATACGGCGAATTGGGAGTGGAACTCCTTCCTGGGTTACGAGGGAATTTTTGACGCCGATGTACTCATTGTGCAGGTGGAGGACGCGAAAGAAATCGTGCCTCTCACCATGACGATTCCCATTAAGGAAATCTGGGTCACCGGAAATCCGGCGCTCCTCTCGCCGCTTTGGGAGACGCAAACGGCAAAGCGGCGGGTCATAAAGGCGGGGAAGCTGTCTCTGGGAAATCTCACCTTTGAAACCAATGGCAGCACCTGGCGCATCGAGTCGGGAGAGAAGGAGATCTATCTCGCCGGGAAGAAGCTTATGCCCTCTTCGCCGAAGGCTCACACGCTCCTTCTTTCCGGCGGCAGTTTCCGCATGCTGTCAGAAAAAGAAATCGCCGCCATCGCCCCCGACGTGGTCCTCTACGGCGGCAGCCGCCTGGTGAACGCCTGGGAGGATATGGAACTCTTCGATTTCCAAAACATTCCGGCGGTGAATCTGTATACCGAGGGCATGCAGGAGGCGGTGTTTGAGAGGTGTTGGAGACTGAAGTAGGGCTATCGGTTTAGTAATCAGTAGTCAGTGGTCAGTAGTCAGGGCGCATTTGGCGCTGGCG
>CAVHZP010000108.1:0-6463 GCA_963640485.1 bacterium
AGCCTTAGAGGAGTGTATGATGTGGTGCGGAGCTACTTGTGAGGTTTAGTGATTACTAATCACTGATTACTAACTACTAACTACTAAACCTCCAATATTATTAACTATCGGTGTACTATGAAACAATGCAAAACAATTCTGATTTTCCTTCTTCTGGCCCTTACCTGGCTCGCGCTTTTCTACCTGACCGGGAGCCGGACGCCTTGGCAGATATTTGCGAAGAACGAGTCCGGTGCGGCGCACACGATTTCCTTAGGCGACATGGCGGGGCGGCAGTATGACCGCATGGGCTTTGACGGCGGTGAGGTGCGGTATGTGAAGTCCGACAAGGGCTGGCTGGTGGGGACGGTAAATGGAGAGCTGCTCCACTTTGACAGTGATGGGGAAGAGCTGTGGCACCACTCGGTGGGCGGCGGGCAGATCCGCGGCATTGCTGTTTCTCAGGATGAAAAAGTGGTCTATGTGGGAGAGAAAAGTCCCGACGGTCGAGTCTACGCCATGGACGTGAAGAATGGGGATATTCTGTGGCAATTTGATGGTGCCTCGGTCCTTGGCTACGAGGCGGATATCCAGGCAGAGCCCACGGCGATCCATATTTCCACCGACAAAGAAGGCAATGCCTATGTGGTCTTTTATCGATACACGTTGGACAAAGAGGGGAAGCGGAGCTATCTCTCCCGTATTATTTCCTTCACCCCTGGAGGCGCCGAGCGGTGGCGCTATCCGGCGGAAGGAAATATGGACGTGTGGGTGAATTGCGGCGACGTCACCGATGCCACCGGCCGCTTCGCCTTCGCTACAGCGAATTACGATAAAGAAAAAGAAAAGAAAGCCTCTTTCAAATATCGGGACAATGTATATGTTTTAGATAGCGCCGGCGGCTCTCTCATCCACGCCATCGAAATCCCGCCGACGGAGCGCTTCGGCACGACAACTATCAGAAATGGTCTCTCTTACTCCGCTGACGGCGAGCATCTGGTGGCCATGGCCAGCGACGGCCGGGGATTTTTTATGGATAAAGACGCCAATATCTTGTGGGAGCGCACCATTTCCAAAGTCATGGAAGTGGGCGGCAGCTGGTACTTTGCCGCCGGTCGCGACGCCCTTTTTGACGGCGATCAGGTGCTCTTTGCCACCATCAATACTTTCAACCGCGAAAACTGGCAGCTTCCTTCGCCGGTGCTTCATCCTTCCGGAAATAGCCTTTTCGCTTTCCGCAAAGACGGTACTTACCTCTTCCGCTACACCGCGCCGGCAGAAATTGAAGAAACCGCAGTCGCCGGTGGCGTGGCGGCGCTGGCAGTGGGGAGAAATGTGCGAAATCACGACTATAAGGCCCATGGCGTATCAGTGGTGAGTCTCAAAGACGGCACCCTCCTCAATGAATACCACACCGCCGGCCCCTTGCAGACCCTGGCCATCTCCGATGATGGCCATCGCATCGCCGGCATTGAACTCCCCGCCGTGACGCCGGAAGGAAATCTGATAGGGGCGTACCGGTTGCATTTGTGGGAGAGGTAGGGGTTAGTGGGAAATGGCGCTGTCGGTTTAGTAATCAGTGTTTCCCTAGATATGCACTGGCTAAAATTGCGCCCTGACTACTAATCACTGACAACTGATTACTAAAATCTTATTTCCTATTCCTGCTTTCTATGGAGGGAACATGCTTAGACGATTTATGAAATATTACCGGCCCTACCTGGCCATGTTGGTCTGGGTCATCGTGGGCACCTTTGTCATGGCGGGGCTGGATCTGATTTTTCCTGTGGTGGTGAAGGAAATCATCGGCGAAGTGCTGCCGCAGGGGGACATGAAGCGGCTTTTGCTGGAGTCGGCGGGGCTGCTGGTGCTTTACCTTTTGAGCTTTGCCATTCACTACGCCGTGCAATACTATGGCCACGTGATGAGCGCGTCCATCGAGCACGATATGCGGCGGGATCTTTTTGCTCACATGGAGAAATTGTCTTTCCACTACTATGACAACGAAAAGACGGGGCAGCTCCTTTCCCGCATCACCAGTGACGTGACGGAAATCAGCGAGCTGTCCTTCCGCGGGCCGAACGATGTGCTTCTTTGTGGGGTCATCATGGTGGGGACGCTGGTGGTGATGGTGGTGATGAATTGGCAGCTGGCGCTCATCATCGGCACGCTGCTGGTGGCGAAGAGCATTCATACGGTGAAGGTGAATAAGCAAATGAAGACTGCCTTTCGCCGGAATCGGAAGAAGGCAGGCGAAGTGAGCGCCCGGGTGGAGGAAAGTCTCTCGGGGATTCGCCTGGTGAAAGCTTTTGCAAAAGAGGATTTCGAGCTGCGCCGGTTTTCCGCGAAAAGTGAGGAACTCATGGAGACTCGTTTCGCGTCGAATAAACTCATCGCCTATTTCTCCGGCAGCATCAATTTCTTCACCAATTTCATCAATGTGGTGGTGATTCTCGCCGGCGGCTGGATGATTCAGGCGGGGGTGCTGCCCCTTTCGGATTTCGTGGCGTTCCTCCTTTATGTGAATATCTTCATGAAGCCGGTTTTCCGCTTGACCATTCTGGCGGAAGTGTACCAGCGGGGCATGGCGGGATTCCAGCGGTTTGAGGAAATCATGGATACTGAGCCTTCCATCAAGGACCCGGCGCGGCCGATTTCCTTGGGGCAGGTGAAAGGAGACATTGATTTCCGGGACGTGTCTTTTGGCTATGACAAAGAGCGCACCATCCTTCATCATTTGAGTTTCCACATTCCCGCGGGGAAGACGGTGGCCTTTGTGGGCGAGACGGGAGCGGGGAAGAGTACACTGGTGAGTCTGCTCCTTCGTTTCTATGAAGTGGGGGACGGCGCCATTACTTTGGACGGGAAAAATCTGAATGCTCTGGCGCAGCAGGATCTCCGCGAACACGTGGGGCTGGTGCCACAGGATGTTTTCCTCTTCGGGGATACCATTGCGGAAAATATCGCCTACGGCAGAGAAGACGCGAGACCGGAGGAAATCCGGGAGGCAGCAAGGCTCGCGGCGGCGGATGAATTCATCGACGAACTGCCTCACGGCTACGACACGAAAGTGGGGGAACGAGGCGTAAAACTTTCCGGCGGCCAGAAACAGCGCATCGCCATCGCTCGCGTATTTCTAAAAAATCCGCCGGTGGTCATCTTCGACGAAGCCACCTCCGCACTGGATACGCAGACCGAGAAAAAGGTGCAGAAGACGTTGGACGAACTGGCGAAGAACCGCACCACCATCCTCATTGCTCACCGCCTCTCTACCGTGAGAAACGCCGACTGTATTTACGTCCTAGACCAGGGCCACGTGATCGAAGAAGGCAATCATGAGGAACTCATGGCAAGAAAGGGGAAATATTTCGCTCTCTACGAAGCGCAGAAAAAGAAGAAGGATGAATAATAGAGCAAGTAAAAAGCAGCAGACCTTTGCGAAATCTGCTGCTTTTGCTTTTTGTGGGAATAGGGGGGAGAAGCGGTGGAGACTAGTTTAGGGGATTTAGTAATCAGTGGTCAGTGGTCAGTAATCAGGACGTGTTTAACTGCTTGCTCAAATGCGCCCTGACTACTAATTACTGATTACTAATTACTAAATCTATAGCCTTAAGTATGCTTGCTGCCCACCAGCTCTTCCAGGTACTTTCTAAAGTCCGACCCCAGGTCTTCTCTACGGAGGGCGAATTCTACGGTGGCTTTCAGGTAGCCCAGTTTATTTCCTGTGTCGTAGCGTTTGCCGGTGAAGTTGTAGGCGAAAACTTTGCCATTGTGAGCCATGACGCGGAGGGCGTCGGTGAGCTGGATTTCTCCGCCTTTGCCCGGTTTGGTCTGTTCGAGGACGGTAAAGACGTCAGGGGTGATGACGTAGCGGCCGAGAGCGGCGAACTGGGACGGCGCTTCTTCGATGGCCGGTTTTTCCACCATGTCTTTCACGGCGACGAGGTTCGGGTCTTCAGTGGCTACGCCGTCAACGATGCCGTAGGAGGAAACCTGGTCCTTCGGGACGACCTGGCAGCCGATGATGGTACCGCCGGTCTTGTCGTACTGCGCCATCAGCTGCGCGAGAGCCGGGGTGTCATTGCCATTGTATACCACGTCGTCGCCGAGGATGACGCCGAAGGGTTCGTCGTCGATGAAGTCTTTCGCGCAAAGAATTGCATCGCCCAGACCTCTCATGTAAGGCTGGCGGGTGTAGTGGATTTTTACTGATGCCACCTTGCGGACTTCTTTCAGAAGGTCCATCTTGCCGGATTCGTAGAGATGTTCTTCCAGTTCCGGGGAGGAGTCGAAGTGATCCTCGATGGCGCGCTTGGCGTGACCGGAAATAATTAAAATCTGCTCGATGCCGCTGGCTTTGATTTCCTCGACAATGTACTGGATCGTGGGTTTATCTACAATGGGCAGCATTTCTTTTGGCATAGCCTTCGTCTCCGGAAGGAAACGGGTGCCGAAACCGGCTGCGGGAATGACTGCTTTTCTTATTTTCTGCATGATTTGCTCCTTTTGCGGCTAGCGGTTTAGTGGTCAGTAATCAGTGATCAGTAGTCAGGGCGCATTTTCCTTTTTCAAATCTCCTTCCTTTGGAAGGAGGGGGACTGCGAAGCGGTGGAGGTTGGTTTACGCAAAATGTATGTTTGCGGCTTCCTCGCCCAACCCCCGCTCTTCGGGTTCTCCCCTTCCAGAGGAAGGGAATAAAAAAATGTAAATCATCGGAACTCTCGCCCTGATCACTGATTACTAATTACTGATTACTAATCTCTAACCACTACTACTTATTTCCCACCAAACCCGTATGGATGCTCTTTATGCCATTTCCATGCGGTGGCGATGATTTCTTCTGTATCCGAATGAGCCGGCTGCCAGCCCAGGGTCTCTTTGCATTTCTTGGAAGAGGCGATGAGGACGGCGGGGTCGCCGGGGCGGCGGGCTTCTTCGGTGACTTTGAAATCGATGCCTGTCACTTTCTTCGCGGTGTCGATGATGTCGCGGACGCTGAAACCGTTTTCACTACCCAGGTTGAAATAGTTGCTTTCGCCGCCGGCGAGGAGATATTTCATAGCAAGCACATGGGCGTCGGCGAGGTCCACCACGTGGATGTAGTCGCGGATGCAGGTGCCGTCAGGGGTGGGGTAGTCGGTGCCGTAAATGGCGATGTGATCCCTGACGCCCTGGGCGGCTTTCAGAATGATGGGAATCAGGTGGGACTCCGGATCATGAGCTTCGCCGATGGTGCCGTCAAAGGCTGCGCCGGCGGCATTGAAGTACCGGAGTGCCACATAGGAAAATCCGTAGGCTTTCGTGAAGTCGCTCATCATGTTCTCGATGACCAATTTTGTGCGGCCGTAAACATTGGTGGGATTGTGAGGGAAGTCTTCCTCAATCGGCGTCTTTTCCGGTTCGCCATAGACCGCAGCGGTGGAGGAGAAGACGATCTTCTTCACGCCGGCTTCCTTCATGCCCATGAGAAGGTGGAGCGTGCCGCCCACATTGTTTTCATAATATTTCGCCGGGTCCGTCATGGATTCGCCCACCAGAGAAGAAGCGGCGAAATGAATGACGCCGTCGATTTCATATTTCTTCAGGGTCTCTGAAACCAGAGCAATGTCGTGGATGTCGCCCTTCACCAGAACTACGCCTTCGGGCACAGACTCTTCATGACCGGTGGATAAATTGTCAAACACCACCGGCGTCATGCCCGCCGCCGACAGTGCCCGCACGGTATGGGAGCCGATATATCCCGCACCGCCTGTTACAAGAATATGCATAGAAACCTCCTTGTGTTGATTTTCTATTAGTATAGCACATAGTGGAGAGGATTGGCGGGGGAGGTTTTAGGGATAAGGGACAAGGGATAAGGGATAAGGGATAAGGCGCATTTAGCGGTTTCATTGATTTGCCTTCTTCTCTGAAGAAGGTGGCCGCCAGGCCGGATGATGCAAAAGATATAGTAGGCATCACCCGCCCTATGGGCATTCTCTTCAGAGAAGAGGGCTTGACACAGCCCTCGCCCTTCCAAAGGAAGGAGGTCACATGGCGGGAAACGCGCTTTATCCATTAGCCCTAAACATCCTCTGTCAATTCCTGCTCCAACCCTATGCTATAATAATCATAAAAGGAGGGAAACAATATGATTGGTGCAATAATCGGAGACATTGTAGGCTCCCGCTTCGAGTGGGACAATTACCGGGCGAAGGATTTTGATTTCCTGCCGGAGGAATGTTTTTTCACCGACGATTCAGTGATGACCATCGCTGTGGGCGAGGCGATTCGTCGCGTAGATGGGGACTATGCACATTTGAACGAGGCGGCGGTGGCGGCGATGCAGGAAATCGGGCGCCCCTATCCTCACTGCGGCTACGGGTGCTCTTTCTATTCCTGGATTTATGGAGACGATCCGAAGCCTTACAACAGTTTCGGCAATGGCGCGGCCATGCGGGTCAGTGCTTGCTGGGAGGCAGCGTCTACGCTGGAAGAGGCGAAG
>CAVHZP010000109.1:0-2726 GCA_963640485.1 bacterium
TATCCCTTTTCCAACAAAAAAGAAACCCGCATGATTTCTCATACAGGTTTCTTTCTCAACATATTATTCCGGCAAATCGTTCCGAAGGACGCGGTGCGCCATGCCCACGTTCACTTCATTGAAGTGGAGGACGCCGACGCCGATGAAGATGGCTACGCAGAGGTGCTCTTTCCAGCGGGCGATGCCGATCTTGCCGCCTACGTTCATGCCGATGGCCATAGGCTTAATCTGCTCGATGGCAGACTCCACAGCGCCCACCACGGAGCCGTCGCCTACGTGGGTGTCGGAGATCACGTGCTGGCGCTGGGCGGCCACGATGGCGGATTCGAAAATTTTCGGGAGAATGTCCAGAAATTTCCCGCCAAAGTTCACCGCCACGGAGCGGATGCCTTCTTTCGCCAGCTTTTCACGGAGCTCGTTCTCATCAGCTCTCGTTTCCGTGAGGGACATGCGGAGCGCCGCGCGGCCTACATCCGCACTTTGATATTCCCGATAGGCCATATCAGTTTTCCCGTTCTTTGATCTGACGGATCAGGTTGGCAACGAACATGGGGAGCATGGTGCTGCCCAGGTCGCCGTCCTTGCGGCTTCTGACGGTGATGGTGTGGTTCTGCATTTCCTTGTCGCCGACGATGATCATGTACGGTACTTTTTCCATCTGTGCCTTACGGATCTTGTAGCCCAGAGTTTCGTTCGCTTCTTCCACTTCTACGCGGAGGTTCGATTCAGCCATAGCACCGGCGATGGATTTTGCATATTCCAGATTCTTTTCGGTGACAGGGATGATCTTTGCCTGTACCGGAGCGATCCATACCGGGAATGCGCCGGCAAAGTGTTCGATGAGGATGCCGATGAAGCGTTCCAGGGAGCCGTAGCCTGCGCGGTGCAGCATGACAGCTCTGTGTTTTTCACCATCTTCGCCTACATAGTTTACGTCGAAACGTTCCGGCAGCTGCATATCCATCTGGATGGTGCCGCACTGCCAGGTACGTCCCAGGGAGTCCTGTACGTGGAAGTCCAGTTTCGGGCCATAGAATGCGCCGTCGCCTTCGTTGATCTGGTACGGTACGCCGGTCTTTTCGATGGCTTCGCGGAGAGCATTGGTGGAGATTTCCCACAGTTCATCGCTGCCCATGGAGTTTTCCGGACGGGTGGAGAGTTCTACATGGAATTCCAGGCCGAAGACGCCGTACATCTTCTGGTACATAGCCATACATTTGATGACTTCTTCCTTCATCTGGTCCTGGGTCATGAAAATGTGAGCATCGTCCTGAGTGAAGCAACGAACACGGAAGAGGCCATGGAGAGCACCCTTCAGTTCGTGGCGGTGTACCAGGCCGAATTCTCCAACGCGCATGGGGAGATCTCTGTAAGAACGCTGCTGGGTCTTGTAGTACAGGATTCCGCCGGGGCAGTTCATCGGTTTAATTGCATAGTCTTCTTCATCGATCTGGGTGAAGTACATATTTTCTTTGTAGTGATCCCAATGGCCGGACTGGAGCCACAGTTTCTTGGACAGGATCACCGGGGTCATGATTTCTACATAGCCGAATTCTTTGAAGAGTTCTCTTTCGTATTCCATCAGCTGGTTGCGCAGGTGCATGCCCTTCGGGTGGAAGAACGGGAAGCCCGGGCCTTCTTCATGGAAGGAGAAGAGATCCAGCTGCTTGCCCAGTTTTCTGTGGTCGCGCTTTTCTGCTTCCGCACGGACGAAGAGGAAATGATCCAGATCTTCCTTGTTGTAGAAAGCGGTCGCGTAGATACGCTGCAGCATTTTGTTCTTCGCATCGCCGCGCCAGTACGCACCGGCTACAGTCATGAGCTTGAAGACTTTCACCTTGCCGGTGTTCTTCATATGCGGGCCGGCGCAAAGGTCAGTGAAGTCGCCCTGTTCATAGAGGGAAATGGTTTCCTCTTCCGGCAGATCTTCGATGAGCATGACTTTGTAGTCCTGGCCCTTGTCTTTGAAATACTGCAGCGCTTCTTCGCGAGGCAGTACCTTCTTCACCAGCGGAATATTTTCCTTGCAAATCTTTGCCATTTCTTTTTCGATGGCAGCGAAATCTTCCTGGCTGAATACGTGTTCAGAGTCCAGGTCATAGTAGAAACCATCATCAATAGCCGGGCCAATAGCAAACTTCACGCCTGGGAAGAGATGCTGGATTGCCTGCGCCATCACGTGAGATGCGGTGTGACGAAGGGTGAAGAGACCTTCCGGATCTTCTTTCGTGAAGAATTCCACCTCTGCGCCGTCCACTACCGGATCACGCAGGTCAGCGAGCTCGCCATTTACTTTCGCTACTACCGCATTTTTGCCAAGGCTGTTGGAAATCGCTTTCGCAGCGTCGCCTAAGGAAACAGCACTTTCAAATTCCTTTTCTTTTCCGTCTTTCAGACGAATGGTAATCATAATATCTTCCTTTCTCTCACAGAAACCGATTTCCCAATCCTCTGGGACAGGTACAGGAAATCTGATTTCTGAAAATAAAAAAACTTCCATCCCCTAAGGGACGAAAGTTCTATTCCGTGGTTCCACCCAAATCGGAGCCATGCTCCACTTGTCGGTCCTGTAACGAGACCAGCCGGGAGGACTTCAATCCTCCTGCTCAAGAGCGGTAACGCGCCTCTGTCATCATCTGCTCCCACCAAATGCAGACTCTCTTCGCATGAACGCAAGGCCCATCATGTCTCTGTCATCACATGTATGAAAATACTATAGTCTCCTT
>CAVHZP010000109.1:3002-6434 GCA_963640485.1 bacterium
GTAGTCAGGGCGCGTTTACCGCTGGTGCAAAGGAAATGCCATCTCGCATCTTGAATCCGGAACCCTTTCTCGCACCAACATGATATTATTATAGATAGCAGTGGCAAGTTTATCAGATCGAAAGGAGAACCAATCACATGACAAAAGGACGGCTCGCTAAGTATGTAAGCCAGGGAGATGAAATCGAATTTGTTTACAAAGGAAAGAAATATTCTATTACCTATGGGACAATCGATGGCGTAGATTGTATTTCTTTCTGCGAATTTTACAGTGATTTGCTGAATGTGCCGGACGTAGATACACTCTGGGAAAGCGAGTACCACGGTATGGCTGTCAGTGAAATGATTTCTTCTACTACCATTTACGATATGCATATATACTAAGGATATGAAACATGGACAAATCAAAAAACTTATTCGATGATGGCTTTCGCCCTGACCTGGTCGAAGGCGCTATCTTCGATGGGATACTGGATATCCCCACACTGAAGCCGCCGGATGATATCATCATTCCGAAAACGCTGATCCCCTTCAGCAAACGGAAGCAAAGTAAAAATCACGATGAGTTTGTATGCTTTTACGAATATGACATCAAATTCCGTGACGTGCTCACATCGGTGGATCAGTTTCTTCCCGAGCTCAAACAATTCAAGGGAGTCCTTACTCCGGACTGCTCGCTGTATAGAGATATGCCCCTGGTTCTGCAGCTAGCCAATATCTACATGAATCGAGCCATCGGTTACAAATTGCAATCAGAAGGACTCTATGTGATTCCCTCCATCCGCTGGGGCGATGAGCGTACCTATACGGACGAGTATCTCCCGGAAAAAGCTGCTTTCCTGGGGGTCCCCAAAAACAGCATCTTATCCATCAGTACATATGGCTGCATGAAAGACTTTGATGATTTCAGGCATTTTGCAGGCGGTTTGTACAGCATGCTTGATACACTTCGTCCACACACCGTCCTGGTGCACGGCCCTATGCGGGAAGATATTTTCGAGCCCTACGATGAGGATGTCCACTTCGTGCAATATGATGACTGGATCACCTATAAGCATCGAAAGGGCAACGATGATGGTCACGAAGGCTCTGGCCATACCCCCGTTTATTCAAAAGTCATCTTTAAAAGTAATCAGTAGCGCACGTAAAAAGCCGCCCTCAAGGGCGGCTTTTTATTATGTAATCAAACAAGAAGATTAGTGGAAAACAGTGAGACTAGCGCCAAACGCGCCCCGACTACTGACTACCGACTACCGACTACCGATTACAAAACCGACAGCCTTATTCCACGGTCACGGATTTAGCCAGATTTCTCGGCTTATCTACGTCATTTCCTCTCTTAATGGAGGTGTAGTACGCCAGAAGCTGCATGGGGATGACGGCGAGGATGGGCGCGATGAAGGGATCGACTCTGGGGATGCGGACGGTCTCGGTGGTGTATTTCGCGATTTCCTGATCGTCATCGTAGCCGATGCCCATGACTTCGGCGCCGCGGGCGCGGACTTCCTGGATATTGCTGTACATCTTGGCGCTTACATCGTCCTGGGTAGCCACAGCAATGACCGGGGTTTCCGGGCTGATGAGGGCCAGGGTGCCGTGTTTCAGTTCGCCGGCGGCGTAGGATTCAGCGTGAATGTAGGAAACTTCTTTCAATTTCAGTGCGCCTTCCATGGCGATGGCGTAGTCGATGGAGCGGCCGAGGTAGAAAATGTCGTCGGCTTTGATGAGATTGTCCGCTACGTCTGCCATGTGGTCTTTTTCTACCAGCACTTTTTCGATCTGGGCGGGCAATTCTTTGAGACCGTTGGTAATTTTAGCCACCAGTTCCGGTTTCAGGGTGCCTTTCAGCTGGCCCATGTAGAGGGACAGGAGCAGGAGTGCCACCAACTGGGTGGTGTATGCTTTCGTGGAGGCTACGGCGATTTCCGGGCCTGCCAGTGTGTAGATGACATGGTCTGCTTCGCGGGCAATGGAGGAGCCGATGGAGTTGGTGACAGCCAGGCTCTTGGCGCCCAAGCGTTTCGCTTCTTTCAGTGCTGCCAAGGTGTCGATGGTTTCACCGGACTGGCTCACCACGATGCAGAGGGTCTTGTCTGTGGTCAGCGGACGGCTATAGCGGTATTCAGATGCGATTTCTACAGAAACCGGGATCTTCACGAACCGTTCGATGTAGTGTTTCGCTACGAGGCCGGCATGGTACGCGGTGCCGCAGGCGGTGATGAGAATGTGGTCGATGCCGTCGAAGCATTCTTTCGTCCAGCCCAGGTCGTCGAAGTTGACCGAGCCGTCTTTGTTCAGATGGATCTGTACCGTATCATGGACAGCCTTGGGCTGTTCGTAAATTTCTTTCAGCATGAAATGAGGGAAGCCGCCTTTTTCTGCTGCTTCGGCGCTCCATTTCACTTCCTGTACTTCTTTGGTGATTGGATTTCCTTCGGCATCATAGAGGGCAACGCTATCAGCCTTCACTACAGCCAGCTCGCAGTCGTTGATGATATAGATGCGGCGGGTGTGATTGATGACGGCCGGGATATCGGAGGCGATGAAGTTTTCGCCTTCGCCAAGGCCGATGATCAGAGGATTGTCTTTCTTGGTGCAAATGATGGTGTCCGGCACGTCTTTATTCATGACTACCAGGCTGTAGGAGCCTTCGATGACAGCGAGCACTTTGCGGACGGTGGAGAAGAAATCACCGTCGTCCATTTTTTCCAGGAGGTGCGCTACCACTTCGGTGTCGGTGTCGGATTTGAATACATGGCCTTCGTCCATGAGCTGCTTTTTCAGGGTCATGTAGTTTTCAATGATGCCATTGTGAACGATGACGAAATGATTGTGGCAGTCGCCATGGGGATGGGCATTTCTATCAGACGGCTGGCCATGGGTGGCCCAGCGGGTGTGGCCGATACCGATGTGACCAGAGAGTGGATGGGCTTTCAGCGCTTCTTCCAGATTTGCCAGGCGGCCTTTTTTCTTTTCGATTTGAATATTTCCATTTCCATAAATAGCGATACCTGCCGAGTCATAGCCTCTGTATTCCAGACGGCGCAGTCCGTCAACGAGAAAATGGGACGCCTCGCCGCGACCCACATAACCTACAATACCACACATATTGGTATCCTCCTTGCGATTCTTCAATCTTGTTGTTATATATCAAATGAAATCCAGTTTTCGAATTTGCTTATTCAGGGATAAGGGATAGGGGATAAGGGATAAGGCCGCGATTGCCGCCACTGCGGCAAGCAAGCCGTTTCCTCTATCCTGAAAATATTTATACAGAGCTTATTATATCACAAAACGCAATTTTTGTAATTTATCCAAAGGAAAAGGAACTATAACCATCGTTATAGCTCCTTCGCTTTTTGCAAATTATATCATATGGGGGCGATTAACGCCAGTGGGCATATATAGAGATGCTACGGCGGTCGATTTAGTG
>CAVHZP010000110.1:0-6386 GCA_963640485.1 bacterium
AGGGGCGCGCGATAGCGGGGGATGGAGTGACTCGCTAGAGGCACAACCAGCACTAATGGCATCATGCAAAGTTTTTCTCTACACATTAGCGTACTTTCGGCTACTGCACATTATGCGCCTTCGGCGCATTCCATCCCGCCCTATTGGGCGGCGCCGTTTGGCCGCTAAGGAAGGCGCCTTAATGGGCAGGCTAGGCGCCTCTTCATAATGGGCCAAACTTGGAAATCCTTCTGCAGGATTCCCATCTCCAAGGGGCGACGCTTTTAATGCCAATGAAACATTGCAAGAAAGCAGTCCCAAGAGGCGCGTGTCCCTATTTCAAAACTTTGCGCCGCTTTCTAATTTGATGCGGCGCACCTCCACTCCTCACTCCTAACTCCTAACTCCTAACTTCCCCCGGCATCACCCGCCCTACGGGCACCCTCTTCAGAGAAGAGGGCTTAGGCGCATTTGGCTGCGCAGTCAGTCGCGTCCTGACTACCGACCACCGACTACAAAACCAGCAGCGCCAAGTGCATATAATTTCAAAGTTTTTTACTTATATATATACTTTTTCGCAATAATCCCGTAT
Source organism: bacterium (assembly GCA_963640485.1). GTDB lineage: Bacteria > Bacillota > Negativicutes > Veillonellales > Dialisteraceae > Dialister. The sequence continues at coordinate 572 of CAVHZP010000110.1, forward strand.
AATTATAGAAAAACCATACTCATAAAAAAGGGGGCGTAAGGTTTTTATGAGCCAAGGAAGCACAATGACGATGGAAGAATTAGAGAAGGATATGGCGTGTCTGCGCAAGGTCTTTTCTATTGTCCGATTGGTTTCGGAAAATGGAGCGGCTGGTGGAGATGGCGAGGCACTGCCAGCGGGAGTTTGCCACTGTGATCCAAAGGAGAAAGACGAGCTTTGCCAGAGCTGCCACGAGCAGCTCGCATGCGAGAACGCGCAGGAAGCCAGTGTAGGGCTCGATTTCAAAATCATCGACTCTGACATTTACCAGGTCTTCACCAAACCCGTCACGGTAGGCGGCAAAACTTACGTGATGGAAATGATGAAGAAGCTGACCGAAGAGGAAATGCAGCGTTCCGAGAATTACACGAAGCTGCTTTCCTACAACCGGGAGCTTTACATCGACGCTTTGACCGGCGCCTACAACCGCCGGTTCTACGAAGACCGCATGAAGAATCTCACCGGCAATGCAGGCATCGCACTGATCGATCTGGACAATCTCAAGACCTGCAATGACCGCTACGGCCATGCTGCCGGTGATGACGCACTGAAAGCAGTGGTGAACACGGCGAAGAGCTTCATCCGCAGCACCGACAAGCTGATCCGCTACGGCGGCGACGAATTTCTCCTCATCATGCCCGACGTATCACCGGTGATTTTCGCCAAGAAGCTCCATCTGATTCAGGAAAAAGTGCGGGAAGCTTTATTTCCTCATGACAGGGATATGCAGATTTCCGTCAGCATCGGCGGCGCCATGCTCTATGATGGAAATATCGAAGAAGTCATCGCCCACGCGGACCAGCTCATGTACTACGCCAAGGCCTACAAAAACTCCGTGGTCATGGAAGACGACATCGCCTGCACCGACGTGCCACCGGAAGAAATTTATAAAAAGAAACCTTATATACTCATCATCGACGATTCAGAAATGAATCGCAGCATCTTGAAAGACATGCTGCAGGACGAGTACCGGATTCTGGAAGCCGAGGACGGAAATCAGGGGCTCTACCTCCTGGCACAATACGGCACCCAGATCACCCTGGTGCTCCTGGACATCATCATGCCCGGCATCGACGGCTTCGGCGTCCTGGACTCCATGAAGAAAGACGGCTGGCTCAGGGACATCCCGGTCATCATGATTTCCTCAGAAGACTCGGTGGAAGCCATCGAGAGAGCCTACTCTCTGGGCGCATCGGACTATGTGAGCCGCCCCTTCACCATGAACGTGGTGCGCCAGCGCGCGGCGAATATCATCCGCCTCTATGCCCGCCAGCAGTACATGCTCCACTCCATGATTAATCAGCGTCATGAAAAAGAGCGAAATAATAAAATCATGATCGCCATCCTCTCCGAAGTGGTAGGCTTCGTGAATGGCGAAAGCCGCGCTCACATCATCCACGTGAGCAAGTTGTCGGAAATGCTCATCGAGCAGCTGATTTCCTACCAGGTCTACAACATCAGCGAGAAGGAGCAATACCTCATCTCTACCTCTGCAGCGCTCCATGATATCGGAAAAATCGCCATCGACTCGAAGATCCTGAATAAACCGGGCCGACTGACGAAAGAAGAATTTGACGCCATGAAAGCCCATACGGTGATTGGCGCAGAAATGATCAAAAATCTGGACCAGTACCAGGACGAACCGCTGGTGCAGGTGGCCTATGAAATCTGTCGCTGGCACCACGAACGCTGGGACGGCCGCGGCTACCCTGATGGCCTCCAGGGTGAGCAAATCCCCATTTCCGCCCAGGTGGTCTCTCTCGCCGACGTCTACGACGCTCTGACCAGCAAACGCGTCTACAAAGACGCCTTCTCCCACAAGAAAGCCATCGAAATGATCTTAAACGGCGAATGCGGCGCCTTCAACCCCCTCCTCCTCCGCTGCTTGACGGACATCGAGGAACGGCTCCAAGCCGAACTGGCTGCGCATCATGAACGATTGATGAAAGAAATGGCGCGAAAAGGATAAATTAAGGCTATCGGTTTAGTAATCGGTAGTCAGTGGTCGGTAGTCAGGGCGCGTTTTTCCGCTTTTCTAACCCCCTTCCTCCGGAAGGGGGAGGGCCCGAAGGGCGGGGGTTGGTCGAGAAAGCAGCTTTTGAAAGCCAACCTCCACCGCAAGCGGTCCCCCTCCTTCCATAGGAAGGAGGTTACACTGAGGAAAAATGCGCCCTGACTACTGACTACTGACTACCGACTACAAAACCACCAGCGCTATCCCGCAAAGGTATACTATGCAATTTCTACGAACAAAAAAGGAATCCCTCTGTCTCCTCATCCTGACGCTGCTACTGATTCTTGTGGCAGCGCTGTATTTCATCAGTTGGGACAAGTTGACCCGAGTGGTGCATTCCTTAGACGACCCGAAGCTCCCGGAGCTAATCATCGCCAGTGATGAATTCGAGCCCTATATCTACTTAGACCCGAAGGGACAATTCGCCGGCGTGGACGTGGAGCTCACGACGGAAGTGTGCCGGCGCATCGGTTACACTCCCGCCTTCCACCTCATCAACTGGGACAATAAAGACCTAGCGCTGAATAGCGGGCAGATTGATTGCCTCGCCGGCGCTTTTTCTATGAATGGACGAGAAAATATTTACCTCTGGGCAGGCCCCTACATGTTCAGCCGCCAGGTGGTGATGGTACCGGAGCACAGCGACATCGTGTCCCTCGCGGACCTCACCGGTAAAAAAGTTTCCGTACAAAACAGCGGCAAGGCAGAGGAATATTTCACCAAAACCGACCCGACCCATCCGAAAGTGAAGAGCGTCCTTGCCTTCTCCACCATCGAGGAGGCGGTGCTCGCCATGCGCAAAGGCTACGTGCAGGCGGTGGCGGGCCACGAGAGTGCGCTGCTCCAATACTCCCACTATGATGGTGAGAAATACCGGATTCTTCACCAGCCTATCTTGGCCGCCCGCTTAGGCGTTGCGTTCAAGCGAAATGGTGACGAAGGATTGGCAAATGCGGTGCGGGAAGCCCAGAAAGCCATGGCTGCTGACGGCACCACCGCGAAGATCATCGCCAAGTATGGCCTGGATCCGGAAGTCGCCATGAAGGGAGGAGCCCATGAGTAAACTCACTAAACTCCTCAAGAGAAAGAGCTTTTTCAACAGTTGGCACCTCATCTGGCTGGGGCTCCTGCTATTTCCCCTGGTCATCGGCATCAGCCTCCAGGTCTGCGAGCAGAACGCCCGAAACGCCGCCGAGGAAACCCTCTCCTTCGCCCGCGCCCGTTGCCAGTGGTACGACAATTATATTTCCGGGAAAAAGACCCACGCCCTGGTGACGCTGCAGGAAAAAGCGCGCATCCTCGCCGGTCATGCAGACATGCAGACCGCGGAGAACGTACAGAAATTCCTTTTCGATGAAAATATCACCGGCGTCCTCATTGTCGATCAGAATCTCCGGCTGGTGCTGGAGTCCGACGCCCATCTCTATGAAGATTTCTGGTCCATCCTGGTATCGCCAAAGGTGAAGACCATCTTGGAACACCCGATGAAATCCTACATGGAGCAGCTCTCCATCCACGGGCAAACCATCGAGTACGCCGTCACTTCCGATGAAGCCACCGGCGGGCTGGTGCTCTGCTACCAGAATGTGACTGACACACTGAGTCGCCGCAATGAAATCGAACCCACCGGGCTTTTTAAAGATTACAATTTCCGCTTAGACGGCCTGGTGGTACAGACCACCGCCAAGGAAATCATCAGCTCCAACGATGAGGACTTGGAGTATCACGCACTGGCCCAGAGCCCGATTCCCTTGAAAGCCTTCGAAAAGGCAACGCCCAATGAGCTGGTGGAAATGGACTACAAAGGAGAAACCTGGCTGGGCTCCCGCGTGCGGTACAAAGATTTCTACCTCTACGCCTTCTTCCCCAAGAGCCGCGTCTACGGCATGGCATATAATGTGACGCTCCTCATGGTAGCGCTCTACATCATCCTGGGACTCCTGGGTATGTACATCCGCTACCGCAGCACCAAGGCAAATATGGCGCACATCGAGGAGCAGCTCCGTATCATTCAGACCATCAGCCGGCTCTATATCACCAGTATCATCATCGACCTGGACCATGACACCTGGCAGATTGTGCGAATGCCCCGGTTCCTCCGGGAGCTCCTCTCGTCTCACCAGGGCGCCCTGACCATGTGCGAATACTATTGCCGCCACCGGGTGAAGGCATCCTTCCAGGACGAGTTCAGAGATTTCCTGAATCTCTCCACCCTCCCTAGGCGCCTGGCGGACGTGGCGGAGCACAATGAGCTGAACTACACCTTCCAGACCCAAGAAGGCCTGTGGTGCCTCATGACCATCCTCCCCAAAGATACCAACACCGCCGGCGAAGTGTCCTCGGTAATGCTCCTCGTCCGCAACGTGAACGAGCTCCGCAAGAAGGAAATCGCCTATCAGGAACAACTGCAACAAGCGGTGGACGAAGCGAACCGCGCGAACCTCTCGAAGACCGATTTCCTGCGCCGCATGAGCCACGACATCCGCACCCCCATCAATGCCATCCGCGGCCTGGTGCACATGAGCGATTTCTACAAAGACAACCTGGAGAAACAGGCGGAGTACCGAAAGAAAATCATGGACTCCTCCCAATTCCTCCTGGACCTCATCAACGATGTGCTGGACATGAATAAACTGGAGTCCGGCACCATCACCCTCGAGAGCAAGCCCCTGGACATTCGGCAGATTTTCGAGAAGACCTGTACCCTCTTAGAGCCGCAGATTGGCGACATGAAGATCCAGTTCATGAAATACGAAGACCTGGAGCACCCCTACGTCCTGGGCAGCGCCCTCCACATCCGCCAGATTTTCCAGAACATCCTGAGCAACGCGGTGAAGTACAACAAAGAAGGCGGCGAGATTTCCATTTCCTTGAAGGAAATCCCCAAAGACGACCGCTCGTCGGTGTATGAACTGATTTGCCGCGACACCGGCATCGGCATGGACGAAGAATTCCAGAAGAAAGCCTTCGAGCCATTCTCCCAGGAAGGGAACAACGCCCGCACGAAATTTGCCGGCACCGGCCTGGGCCTCTCCATCGTGAAGAAACTGGTAGAGCTCATGGGCGGCACCCTCGACCTCACCAGCAAGAAAGGCGTGGGCACCACCTTCCGCATTTCTCTCCCCCTTCCCCACACGGACCCCATCACTGAAGTCCGCATGGCAAGAGGCGAGTCCAGGAAGTCGCTGGACCATGTCCATGTGCTCCTGGTAGAGGACAACGAGCTCAATATGGAAATCGCCCGTTTCCTTCTGGAAAATGAAAAAATCACCGTCACCCCGGCGTGGGACGGCAAAGAAGCGGTGAAAATCTTCGAAGACTCCGCCCCCGGCACCTTCGACCTGATTCTCATGGACGTGATGATGCCCGTCATGAACGGCCTCGATGCGACTTTGGAAATCCGAAGCTCCATCCACGAGAACGCCCAGACCATCCCCATCATCGCCGTCACCGCCAACGCCTTCTCCGATGACATAGCCCTCTCCCTCGCCGCCGGCATGAACGACCACCTGTCCAAGCCCATCGAGCCGGAGAAGCTGTTTGAAATCATATACAAGTATGTGTGAATGTAGAGAAAAAGGACGCCAGGGAGTTAGTAATCAGTAATTAGTAATTAGTAATTAGTAATCAGGACGCATTTTCCGCTATTCCCACCCTTCCTCTGGAAGCAATGCCATTAAGTTAAGTTTTTTTCATGCTGCAGCTCAAAACAGATTGTTACACTAGCGTAAGGGAGTAGACCCTTGGAGAAGGGTCGCCCGA
>CAVHZP010000111.1:0-6343 GCA_963640485.1 bacterium
GAGCTATTTGAGGATTGCTTTGACGAAGTATTGCATAAAAATTCGTATGATTTCAGGCTCTTCGATTTAATCAGCGTTTCCCTAGCAGCCAGCAGCTAGGAGCTAGGAGCTTTATCGACATGTTTGCACCAGCGACAGCAGCACTACCGCACTTCATTTGGCTCCTTCACCTTATACCACCAGCAATAGAGCGCCGGCACGACGAGGAGGCCGATGGCGGTGGCCAGGAGGAGGCCGCCGATGAAGGAGACGGCCAGGGGCCGCCAGAAGGGATTCGGAATCAATGGCACGAAGCCCAGGACATCGGTCACAGACGAGAGCATGATGGGACGGAAGCGAAGCGCCGCCGACTCCACCACTGCCTCGTAGGGGGTCTTGCCTTCGTCCAAATGCTGCCGGATCTGGTCGAGAAGAATGATGCTATTTCGAATGACCATACCCGACAGCGCCACCATACCCACGATGGCGATGAAGCCGATGGGTTCTCTGGTGATGAGAAGCGTCAGGATGGCGCCGATGAGCCCCAGGGGGCCGGTGATGACAGCAATGATGAGTTTGGGGATTTCTCCCAGCTCAAACATCAGAATCATAAGCACAATGAAAATCATGATCGGCACAGCGGCGAAAATGTATTTCATAGACTTATCGCTCCACTCCAGGGAGCCGTCTTTCGCGAGGCTATAGCCATTGGGGAGATTTTCTCTGAATTCTTTCAGGTTCTTGCTATAAAGCGCATTGCCGATGGAGTCCGCCTTCACATCGCCCACGACTTCCGCGCGGAGGGTGATGGTGGGCTTCAGGTTGCGGCGCCAGATGGTGCTGGTTTCATTTTCAAAGGAAATCTCTGCAAATTCGCCGAGAGGCACATAGCGGCCATTGCCCACATGCACCGGCAGCGACGAAAGATTGGCCAGGCGGGACACATTGTCCCCTTCCAGTTTGAAGGAAATCGGAATGATCTGGTCACCCTGGTAAGACTCTGCCACTTTGTAGCCCGACAGCTTCACGTAGAGATCCTGGGACACGGCGTAGTTGTCGATGCCCAGCTCCCGCACCTTGTCCTGGTTGATATGGAGCTTCACCATCGGAGTTTCCTGCGGCCAATCCAGGCTGGCGTTGGTGATATTCGGATGCGCCTTCATGATATCCAGCGCTTCCTTCGCCAACTTTGCCGTTTCTTCCACCGATTCGCCGGTCAAGCGGAACATGACCGGATAGTCCGATGGCGGCCCGGTGGTGATAAGGCGGGTATGAGCCCGGGCTTCAGGGTAGGTGGTGTCGATGAAATCGATCACGTCGGCGCGCACAGCGTCTCGCGCCTCTTTGTCAGTAGCGACAATGATCATCTGGCCATGGCTGTCCTCTGCGGCTTCCGGATTGAAGAGCAGAATGAAGCGCGGCGCCGTATCACCGATATAGGTCGAGAAAGAAGAAATACGGTCATCCCCATAGAGACTGTCAGCGATGCCATTCATCACTTTCTTGGTTTCCTGGATGGACGCACCGGAGGGCAGGTTCACGTCCAGAATGATTTCCGGCCGCACCGAATCGGGGAAAAACTCCTGATTCAGCATGGGGATTGCCGACAGGGTAAGGGCAAAAACGCCGGCAGTGAGACCGATGACAGTTTTCTTGAAATGAATGCAAAGAGCAATCAGCTTATAGAACAAGCGATACGCTGTTTCGGTGAAGGACCCCTTCTTCCCCTTCTTCCGCGCTTCTTCCGCTTTCTGTTCTGCCGTTTTCACTCTGATAAATTTATATCCCAAGACCGGGCTCACAAAGATGGAAGCGATCCAGGAAAGGATCAGCGCCGCCGCGATGACCCAGAAGAGAGCCGACGCGTACTCGGAAGTCTGCCCTTCGGCGAGGCCTACGGGGATGAAGCCGGCAGCGGTGATGAGGGTCCCTGCCAGCATGGGCTTCGCGCAACTCTTGTAAGCCGCTTCTGCCGCTTCCATACGGCTCAAGCCCTGCTCCAGTTTCACCTGCATCATTTCGATGACGATGATGGCGTCATCCACCAATAGCCCCAGGGATACGATGAGGGCTCCCAGGGATACGATGTGGAGGTCGATGCCCTGCCATTTCATGAAAAGGAAGGTGGCGCACACCACCACTGGAATGCAGAGCGCCAGGACGATGCCGCTCCAAAGTCCCAGGGACAGGAACGACGCCGCCATGACGATGACGATGGCTTCCAGGAGGGATTCGGTGAATTCAGAAATCGAGTCATTCACCACTTTCGGCTGGTCTGCCACCAGACCGATTTCCATGCCCGCCGGAAGATCCTCTTTGGCGAGTTCGATTTCTTTATTCAGATTTTCCCCGAGGGTCAGGTTGTTCCCGCCGGAACGCATAGACACCGCGATGCCGATGGCGGGCTTGCCATTGAAATAGAAGAGCGACGACTGCGGCGTGGTGTAGGTCTGGGTCACGGTCGCCACATCGCCCAGGTGGAAATTCCGCTCCCCCACGTGAATGGGGATATTCTTCAAAGACTCCACACTGCCCAGGAGGCCGTCCACACGGATCGCCACATTTCGGGTGGACGTGTGGATCACGCCGGCAGGCATCATGAGAGACTGCTGTTTCAAAAGGGTAAATACATCGGTGGGACTCATGCCGAAGGAAGCCAGCTTGTTCTGGTCCATTTCGATGTAAATATTCTGTTCCTGCACGCCCAGGAGCTTGGCTTTCTGCACGTCGTCTACGGCGGTCAGGCGGCGGCGAATCTTTTCCGCAGCCGCACGCATTTCTTCATAGCTATAGCCCTCGCCGGTGACAGCATAAATGGAGCCATAGACATCGTCGAAGCGGTCATTGATGTAAGGACCGTAGACCCCGTTGGGGAGATTTCCCCACTCATCATTGACCAGATTTCTCACTTCATGCCAACGGGTCTGGATATCTGCCTTCTTCACCGAATCTTTCAGATTCACGTAAATGACTGTCTTGCCGTCATGGGTGAAGGATTTCAGATAGTCCAGGCCCTTGGTGTCCTGCAGTTTTTTCTCCAGAGGGTCCGTCACCTGCTCGGTGATCTGCTCTGCCGTGGCGCCGGGCCACGCCGCACTCACCACCAACTGACGGATGGTGAAGTCCGGGTCCTCGCTGCGTCCCAGGCGGAAATAGGAAAACAGCCCGCCCAGCAGAATGCAGAAGATGAAGAAATAAACCACAGGCTTGTTCTTGATGGCCCACTCGGCCATGTTCAGCCCTTTCATAACCGTACCTCTTCTCCTTCAGACAGCTTGTTCACGCCGGCGGTGACGATGCGATCGCCTTTGGTGAGCCCTTTGGTGATTTCCACCTGGTCCTCGCCATAGCGCCCCACCTCCACCGGCTGGAGATGCACTTTATTTTCCCGGATCACCCACACCGACGGCGCCTGGTTCTGCTGCGCGATGGCAGTGAGCGGTATCATCAGGGTCTCAGCGCTCTGATTTCCGGTAAACTTCACTTCTGCCGTCATGCCCACGGCGGTATCCTTCGGCGCTTCCACCAAAGTCACCTTGGCATCATAAGTGCCGGTGGACGTATTCGGCGCCGCGGCAATTTCCCGTACCTTGCCTTCTGCCTTCGCCTCCGGCATAGCCCAGAACGTCACTTCGCATGGCATGCCCACGGAGTAAAGGGCTTTCTGCTTTTCGGTGAAGGAAATATGGACATCCATCTTCGAGTCGTCGATGATAGAAACCACCGGCGTCCCCGCCGCGATGACCTGGCCCACCTCATAGAGCGTGGCGCCTACGATGCCGTCCCGGTCCGCCGTCAAGAGCGTGAAGCCCAAATTGTTCTCCGCTCTTGCCAACGCTGCCTGAGCAGAAGATAGCTGCGCCGCCGCCAGGTCGTACTGATTTCTTGTCTGATCCATGGCGAGGTCGGAAATCGCATTCGCTGTGTGAAGCTGGTCATACCGCGCCAGTGTCGATGCCGCCAACTTGTACGATGCCTCTGCCGCTGCCAGCGACGAACGCGCTGCCGCCGCCTGCTCTTCGGCGTCCTTCGAGTCCACCTTGAAAAGCGGCTGCCCCGCAGTCACCCGCTCACCGCTGGTGACGTAGCGCTGCATGATGCGCCCGCCCACCTGGAACGCCAGGGGCGATTCGAAATACCCGTGCACCGTGCCGGAGAAGGTATTCTTCACTTCACTCTTCGTATCGCCTACCACCATAGACTTCACCAGCGGTGCCTTCGGCGCTGCCACCTTCTCGCTGCCGCAGCCCCCCAGCACCAGGGACGCTCCGACGAGCAAAGTCCCCACTCCTATCATCAGCCGATTCATCTCGAATCCTCCTGTTTCTCTACTGCTTCTGCGCCCGCCGCCGGCGGCATTTCCTTGCGCATCCACACACCGTTCAAAATGATATCTTCCAGCGCATTCATCACATCAGCGCCGGTCATATTCTGTGCTTTCAGAAATTCCGCCTCATTGATACTCTTCGTGGCGGTGATCAAAACCATGCGAAGCACCGGCAGATTCACCGGCCGAAGCTCCCCGGACTTGACCCCTTCTTCTAAGATGGAAATCATCCAGTCAAACCTCTCCAACCGGTAGCCGATGCACGTGTCCCAAAGCTTGCTGTAGTGCATCTCCAGGTCGTGATAAAATCCATCGGGCATATCCCAGAAACTTTCTACATAGAGCCTGCAATACTCCAGAAATTTCTTCCGTATCGGCGCCGCGCTCTCCCAGATTTTCTCTTTCTTCGCATCGAAGATTTCCATATCCGCCTCGCATACCTGGCGAATCAAATCCTCCTTCGACGATGCCTTCTGGTACAGCGTGCTCTTGGACATCCGCATCTTCCGTGCGATATCGTCCATGGTAAACTTCACCGAATGCAGCCGCATCTCCTCTTTCGCAATCAGCCAAAGCTGCTCGTCCATACTATCCCTCCAGTACCCGTTTCGTTTTTTCAGTACTCTAACAGTATTATAGGGAAATGGAGTGGATTTGGCAAGGGAAATATGGTAGTCGGTAGTCAGTAGTCAGTGGTCGGTGGTCAGGACCAGGGATAAGGGATAGGGGATAAGGGATAAGGGCGCGTTTACCGCAATGTGACCGCCTTCCCTTGGAAGGGCGGGAGTTGGCTCACGCTAAGCCCTCTTCGTTGAAGAGGGTGCCCGTAGGGCGGGTGATGCTTCTGGTGAAGTGAGGAGGGAGGAGTTAGGAGTGAGGAGTGATGGTGCGGCGCACAAATAAAAAGCGCCGCGAGTTTTGGATAAAAGCTGACAACACATATTTCAAATGGCTCATAAAATTGGCACTTCGCCTCTCAAATGGCTCATAAAATCGGCACTTCGCCTCTCGAATGGCTCATAAAATCGGCACTTCGCCTCTCGAATGGCTCATAAAATCGGCACTTCGCCTCTCGAATGGCTCATAAAATCGGCACTTCGCCTCTCGAATGGCTCATAAAATCGGCACTTCGCCTCTCGAATGGCTCATAAAATCGGCACTTCGCCTCTCGAATGGCTCATAAAATCGGCAGAGATAAAATTATGCTCTGCGAGCATTTTCTTTCAGTCAATATAACTATTTCACAGACTCCTTTTCTTTTGCTATGCTTTGAGCACATAAGTATAGCAAACAGAAAGGAGTTTTTATCATGGCAAACAGTTTGACCGCTTATTTTTCTCGCAAAGGCGAAAATTATTTTGACGGATCCATCCGCTTCCTGAAAAAGGGAAATACGGAAATCATTGCGGAAACCATTTCCGAGGCCACCGGGAGTGATCTTTTTGAAATCGACACCGCCCGTCCCTATGCCGATGACTATCACAGTTGCACGCTGGAGGCGAAGGAGGAATTTTCTCAAAATGCGCGGCCAACTTTGGCTCACGACCTTTCGGACCTCTCGTCCTATGACACCATCTTCCTGGGCTTCCCGAATTGGTGGAGCACCTGCCCCATGGCGGTTCTCACCTTCTTAGAGAGCCACGACTTCAGTGGCAAGCGCATCATTCCCTTCTGCACCAACGAAGGCAGCGGCATGGGGCGTAGCGAAAAAGACATCGCCCGCTCTGCCCCCAAGGCCATCGTAGAGAAAGGCCTCTCTATTCTCGGCAGCCAGGCGCCCATGTCTAAGGAGAAGGCAGCGCAGTGGGCGAAGGAACATATGGAGGGCTAAAAATGGTAATCGGTAGTCAGTAGTCGGTGGTCGGTGGTCGGGTTCACGCCGCTTCAAATTGTATAGCGGTGCACCGCCACTCCCCACTCCTCACTCAACGTCAAACGCGCCCCGACTACCGACCAGTAAAAAAAGCCCTGAGAAATGATAGTAACCATTTCTCAGGGCTTTTTTTATTTACCCACCGCACCAGGGATAGAGCGGCA
>CAVHZP010000112.1:0-1761 GCA_963640485.1 bacterium
TATCCCTTATCCCTTATCCCTTATCCCTTATCCCTTATCCCTTATCCCTTATCCCCTATCCCCTATCCCTAAACCTCCTACGCTCTTCTCACCCTCTTGAACACCTTCGCAAAGAGCCAGGAGGTAGCAGCGGTGAAGGCCATGCCCGGAGCGGCGGCGATGAGCATCAGCGTGAGGCCTTTGCCCAGGAGGAAATACATGGCCACGCGGGCGAGCACCGTGCCGAAGGGGCCGCTGGCGATGTAGAAAAATTTCGACGAACCAAAGACCAGCCAGAAAGCGCCGACGCCTAAGCGGAAGGACATCTGCACCGCCACGTTGAGCAGCGTCGCCGTGCCAAGGGATAAGCCCATGAGAGACGCGAGGAGCCCGGCGATGATGTATTTCTTAAAACCAAAGACACCGCAAATGGCGACGGCGATGGGCGCGGAGAGCTGGAACTCCGTCCCCGGCACGATGCCGGGGATGCGGAAGGTGCCGGAGATGGCAATCAGAACGGCCAGGAGCGCCGTCTCCGTGGCGTCCATGGCGAGGCTGCGATTTGTGATTTCCTTTTGCATAGTTTTCTCCTTTGTGTACAAGGGATAAGGGATAGGGGATAAGGGATAAGGTCGCATTTAAGTGCTTAGTCAAATACGACAAGCCCTCTTCATTGAAGAGGGTGCCCGTAGGGCGGGTGATGCATATGAGAAGAGAACGCATCATCCGGCCTACGGCCACCTTCTTCAGAGAAGAAGGCAAATGCATTTACTACCTACCAGCGTCAAACGCGTCCTTATCCCTTATCCCTTATCCCCTATCCCTTATCCCTGCTACCCTAAACCGCCATACTAACCTTCCCTAATACAGCCGCCGCTAGCTCCAATTCTTCCACCGTATGCGCTGCGGTGACGGTGAGGCGGATGCGGCTGGTGCCTTCGGGGACGGACGGCGGGCGGATGGCGGAGAGGAGGATGCCTTGGGCGCGGCAGGCGGCGGCGCAGGCCATGGCTATTTCCTCTTCGCCTAAGACGATGGGAAGGATCGACGTGTCCCCGGGGAGGACGGAAATGGAAAGCGCTGCGAGCTTCTCTTTGAGGTATGCCGTATTTCTATGAAGGCGCCCCACGAAGCGGTCGGGTTCCCGCCGCAAAAGCCGGAGCGCTGCCAGGGCCGCGGCGCCGGTGGGCGCGGCGATGGAGGTGGAGAAGATGAAGGGCCGCGAGTGATTTCGTAAATACGCAGCGATATCCTTCGACGTGGCCGCGTAGCCGCCCTCGGCGCCCAGGGATTTCGAGAGGGTCCCCACCTGGATGTCGATGCCGGTCTCGTGGAAATATTCCGCCGTCCCCCGCCCGGTCTCACCGATGACGCCGACCGCGTGGGCATCGTCTACGATGAGGCAGGCATTGTATTTCCTCTTGAGTTTCAACAGTTCCGGCAGCGGCGCGATGTCTCCGTCCATGGAGAAAACGCCGTCGGTGACGATGAACCGCTGGCCCGCGCATGGGGTCCCGGCCAGTTTCCTTTCCAGGTCTTCCACGTCGCTGTGCTGGTACACCACGGTCTGCGCCCGGGAAATGCGGCAGCCGTCTACGATGCTGGCGTGGTTCAGAGCGTCGGAGAAGATCACATCCCCCTTGTCCGCCAGGGCATAGAGGACGCCCAGGTTCGTCATGTAGCCGGTGTTGAAAATCACCGCGTCATCGGCGTGTTTGAAATCGGCAAGCTCCTGCTCCAATTCCGACAGCTCGAACACCGCCCCCGACGTGAGCCGCGCGC
>CAVHZP010000112.1:2071-6305 GCA_963640485.1 bacterium
TCTCCTGCGGAAAAAGTTCAGGGCTCGAGGTTCGAGGTTCAAGTGCTGAAGCGCCCTTATCCCTTATCCCTTATCCCTTATCCCTTATCCCTTCACTAAAACCACCTGATTCTCCATATACTCCTTATACCTCTCCACGTCTGTCCCGGGGGCGACGAAGAAGACGCGGCCGCCGATGGGATCGCCCTTATCTTTCATCACGGTGATGCGGCCGTAGCCGAAGGCTTTGGAGCCCACGTAGCCCACCACGTACTCCGGGTCATCGGACCAGCAGAGCTCGGCCACGGTGCCGGGGCCGTAGGCGACTTTGGAGGCGAGGACCATAGCTTCCCTGGGGTGATCGCCGGCAAGGCCGCGACTTTGTAAATCTTTTTCGTAGCCCGCCGCGTCGGCGATATCCATGGAGCTGCAACGCACGCCCCGCTCTCCTTCGCCGTCTAAGCGCGCGCCGGTCTCTGCGTCCATGACGATCGCCCCGCGCATGCTGTCCGCCAAAGATTCCAAAGCTGCAAAGGCTGACTCCACCGCCGCCTCGCTGACACCGGCGCGGCGAAGTTCCTCTCTTGCGGCCCGCCGGCCTTCGTCTTTCGTCGTCGTGTCTCTTTGGTACAGCGGAAGGAGCGGGCAATAGGAAATTTCCATTTCCTTCACCGCTTCCACTTTCACCTGAATGAAATCCGCCGCGCCGCGGCTGTGGCCCCTGGCCCTTCGCATCATGGCGATGGCGGTCTCCTCCACCAACTCCTCCGGCACAATCCTCTCGGCGCCGGAAATATGCCGTCCCCCTTTGCCATGCACGCTCCCCAAACTCGATCGCATCTTCACACTGTACAGCACGCTATTTCTCCTTTTGTAAACCATCGGTTTATATATCGGTTGACTATAATGCCATAAAAGAAGCCGAGGCCCTAAAGTCTCGGCTTCTTTCTCAGTCTATACAGGTTGACCAGAGGTTGTCAAGATTGACAATGTGTCAAGGGATAGGGGATAAGGGATAAGGGATAAGGCGCGGCTGACTGCTGCCTCATCGTAGCCGTAAACCGTTTACCGTGTGACCGTGATCCGAGCATGCATACGATAGCGGGAAATGGAAATGCTAACGTTTAAGGTGATATGTGCCGCAAGCCTTCCGAGAATCTGCTCTCGGGGGGACTATTATAACATAGTCTGCTTCCCGCCAGCAAAACCATCACCTGCCCTACAGGCACCCTCTTCAAAGAAGAGGGCTTGAGAGCAGTAAACGCGCCTTATCCCTTATCCCCTATCCCTTATCCCTTATCCCTTATCCCTTATCCCTAAACTCTTACAGTCTCATCTCCCTCTCATGCCAAGCGTCCAGCGTGGACCTGTGTCCCACGCTGACCACGGTGATGCCGGGGAGGCTCACGAGGCGCTGGTAGAGGGTGCGCTCGGTTTCTTCGTCCATGGCGGAGGTGGCTTCGTCCAGGAAGACCCAGCGGGGATTTCTAAGGAAGACGCGGACGAAGGCGAGTTTCTGCTGCTCACCGAGGGAGAGGATGTGGCTCCAGTCGCCTTCTTTGTCCAGCATAGGAATGAAGTGAGCGAGGCCGCAGTCAGCAAAAAGCTGTTCCAGTTTCTCTCTGTCCGCTTCGCCGTCGGGGTATGCCGCGGCTTCGAGGAGGGTGCCCATGGGCATGTAGGGCCTTTGGGGGATGAACATGGTTTCCTCTTTCTTCGGGAGCGTCATCACGCCCTGGGCGTAGGGCCAGAAGCCGGCGAGGACGCGGAGGAGCGTGGATTTCCCGCGGCCCGAGGGTCCTTTGATGATGACTTTCTCGCCGGCGGAAATGGTGGCGCTCATATTTCGTAAAATCACGCGGCCGTCGGGGAGGGAAATATCCACGCCAGAGAGCGCGAGGCTGCCCCCTTCCGCGCGGGTGAGGGCGCCGGATTTCTTTTCCTGCTCTAAGCGCTGCATGTGTTCGTCAAAGGAGAGCAGTCGATCCACGCAGGACTGCCACTCGGCCAGGGACGCGTAGACGTCGACGAAATAGCTCATGGAGTCCTGCACTTTGCCGAAGCAGTTCGCCACCTGCATGAGGCCGCCAAGGGAAATGCTCTTCGACAGGTACCGCGGCGCCGCTACAACGAAGGGGAAGATGATGGCGATCTGGCCGTAGGAATTGGTGAGCCAGGAGAGCTGCTTCTGTTTCTTAATGATGTAGAAGGTATTGACGATGAGCTTGTGAAATCGATTTCCTAAAATCCGCCGCTCTTCGCCGGCGCCTTCGTAGAACGCCACGCTCTCCGCCGTCTCGCGGAGCCGCACCATGGCGTAACGGAAATCGGCTTCCAGTTTCTGCTGCACGAAATTCAGCGCCACCAGCCGGTGCCCCACTTTGTGTGTGATCCAGGTGCCGATGATGGAGTACGCCAGCGCCGTCCACACCAGATAGCCGTAAATGTGGAATTCCTCGCCGCCGATGGTGAAGGCCAGTGGCTCCGAGAGACCCCAGAGGACGAAGATGAAGCAGCAGATGGTGGTGATGGCTTTCAGGAGCCCGGCGCCGAAGGAGAGGGTGCGGGCGGTGAAGAGATTGATATCTTCAGAAATACGCTGATCCGGATTGTCGGCGCTTTCGGAAAACATTTCCATGCGGTAGTACATGTCCCTCTTCGTCCACCGGGAGAGATACTCTCCGGTGAGCCAGCGCCGCCAGCGCAGCGCCAACGTCTGCTGCAAATAGTACGCGTACACCGCAAAGGCGATGTGGGCGAAGGCGAGGCCGGTGAAACGGATGAGCCCGTGATACACCGCGTCAGCGTCGTAATTTTGCAGAGCACTGTAAAATTCGTTGAACCAGTCGTTCAAGAGCAGCGTCATGTACACCGCTGCGATGGTGAGGCCGATGATGCCCACGAGGTACAGATAGGCGCTCTTCTTCTCCTCACTTTTCCAGTACCGGGCAGTGAGATGAAAGAGGGCGCGGATAAAGGCAAAGTTCCATTCTCCGCCGGACATAGTGTGTTCTCCTTTGAAAATAGTAATGGTGGTAGAGGGATAAGGGATAGGGGATAAGGGATAAGGGCGCGCTTAGCGCTATGCATACATAGCGATGTTTCCGTTCTCCTGCGGGCACCCTCTTCAGCGAAGAGGGCTTGAGAGCGGTAGACGCGCCTTATCCCTTATCCCTTATCCCTTATCCCTAAAACTTACGATAACAAATACATATACAGTGGGATAAAGAACACCCCCAGCGCCAGGGAGACGCAGTTTACTGTGGTGGAGTAGTCCGCGTCGGCGCCGACGGCGTAGGCGAGGATGGTCATGTTTGTCATGGCCGGCATGCCCGCCTGCATGAGAAAAACTTTCGCTGACATCTCAGACACCGGGAGGAAAGGAAGCAGTACCGCGAGGCACAGGGGCGAGAGGATGAAGCGCCCCGCCATGGCTCCCACCAGATCCCGGTCAAAGTGAATCGACGAGAAAGGGATCTGGCTCATCTGGATGCCGATGACCATGAGCGCCATCGGCGTCGCCATGCCGCCCACGTATTTCATGGCGGACATAGCGAAGTGAGGAATCGGCACGTCTAAGAGCAAAAGGATAATGCCCGCTGCAAATCCCATGAGCGGTGGCGTTTTCAGTTTCATCACCATTTCCATGAGAGAGAAACGGTGGTCCCCGCCGGCGTCCTGCACGATGAGATACGCGCCGAGGCCCCAGAACATCGCCGTATTGGCTAAATAATACAGCATGCAGGAAGGCACGCTGGCCTCGCCAAAGAGCGCCACGTTCACCGGCACGCCGATGAAGATGGCGTTGGCAATGCAGCAGGTGCAGGTGAAGACGCCCCGCCGGCCTTTGGAAATCCGAAGCACCGAGGCAAGAAGGCGCCCCGCCACGTAGGCGAGGAAAATGGAAACGAAGGGCAGCACCAGGTCCGGCGCTGTGGCGATGAGTTCGTCGTGGGTGAAATTGGCGTAAAGGGAATAGATCATCAAAGGCGGCAGCGCCACTGTCATGGTGAGCCGCGTCAGATCCTTCCCCGCATTCTCCCAGAACCAGCCCTTCTTCGATAGAAAAAATCCGAGTCCGGCCATGAGGACCACTTCGAAAATGCCGGACAGGCCTTGTAGTATGGCGTCCATGATACTCCTTTGCTTTATTGCTTTAGGGATAAGGGATAGGGGATAAGGGATAAGGGCGCGTTTGGCGCCGGGGCGTTCATAGAGATGCTACCGCTATCGGGGTTCGTAGTCGGTGGTCGGT
>CAVHZP010000113.1:0-6293 GCA_963640485.1 bacterium
TTAAAGTTGGTGCGCAGATGACAACTGGAATGCTTTATCGGTTCATTATAGCACGTTAGAATAATGGGGGCAAGAAATACCGCTGACGGATTTAGTAGTCGGGTTTAGTAGTCGGTGGTCGGTAGTCGGTAGCCGGGCGCATTTTCCTGCTGCCTCATCGTAGCCGTGAACCGTTTACCGTGTTACCGCAATCCGTGTGTGCATGGGATAGCAGGAAATGGAGAGATATACGGCTTACCGTGAATTGTTCCCACTCTCGCTATCGCCAAATGGGTCGGTCAACGGTTATACGGAGCGCGGATAACGGACGTGGAAAAGCAATCAAACGCGCCCGACTACCGACCACCGACTACCAAACCCTGTCGGTTCATGTATAATAAGACAAGAATACCGAAAGGAGCTCCCCTATGTCCCACAGCACCCTCTTCTTCCCCGAACCCACCGGCGCAAACGATGCGCCGATCCCGCTCTATGTGTACCGGCCCGCTGCCTGGCAGGAAACGGATCCCATCTTTATCGCCTTCTCCGGCTTCAACCGCAACGCCGCAGGCTATGTGAAACGGCTGGCGTCTGCGGCGGAGACCTATCGCATGATGGTGGTATGCCCTGATTTCACAGCGGAGAAATATCCCGGCGCTGCGTGGTATCAAGAGGGCCACATGATTGATAGCGATGACGCCGGCGGCGTGATCCAGCCGAAAGAGAGCTGGACATTCGCCGCCGTGGATCGGCTCACCGAATTCATCCGACGGGAAATGAAATCGCAGGGAAATATATTTCTCTTCGGCCACTCCGCCGGCGGACAATTCATGCACCGTTACAGCCTCTTCGCTGAGCATCCCACAGCCGACGCCATCCTTTGCGGCAACTCCGGCTGGTTCACCATGCCGGATTGGGACATTCCATTTCCCTATGGCCTCCAGGGTCTTCCCTACACAGAAAAGGAACTCGCCTGCGCCCTCGCTCGCCCGGTGGTGCTCTTCATGGGCGGCAATGATATTTCCAGAGCAAAACCCTTCCGCGACACCCCCGAGGCCGACGCCCAGGGGCTGAACCGCATGGAGCGGTGCAACACCTATTTCCACCTCGCCGAAGCCGAAGCCTACCGCCTTTCCGCCCCCTTCGCCTGGCGCTACACCGTCATAGAAGGCGCCGCCCACCAGGGAGGGAAGATGGCGGAAGGGGCGATGGAATGGGTGCGGAAGCAGGCACGTTAGTGCCGCGCCCGCCAGTGCATACATGCCGGTGAAGCTCCTTGCTGCTGGCTACTGGCTGCTAGCCGGCCAGTAGAACATTGAGACAAGCACAAAGTGCGTCCCGCAATTAAAGGTATCGGAGAGATACTTAGCTAACCGCTAGGGCCCCCCCGCCCTCCGGGCCCTCCCCCTTCCAGGGGAAGGGGGTTAGTGAATAGGAAGTACGGGACGCACTTTGTTACCATGCCAGCGTATCTCTAGCCGGCCAGAAGCCAGCAGCTAGGAGCTAGGAGCTGCAGCGACATGTTAGCACTGGCGGCAGCAGCCAAAACCCTTGAACGTCCCTCCTCCCCACGGTATAATAGAAATCACAGAAAAGAAATCGTTATCCATGGAGGAACACATATGAGAGGCGGAGACGCGGACGAATTTATTGATTATATGAACGATGGCGAGGCTTCGGTGCGGTACAAAAGCTATGTATATCGCTTTTCCGGATTGAAATACAACTCCGGCCGCGGGCTGTATCGCATCAGCATTGAGAAATATCGCTTCACAAGAGAGCCCTTCGAGGAATTCATGGAGCTGGTCTATCACTACGAATCCGACGACGCAGAAGATGTGCTGAACCATCTCTCTGAGGATATGTTGTGGGACGGGAAGAGCTTCTATGAATTAGAAAAGGCACTGACCTGGATTGATTGGTAAGAAAAAGCCGCAGGCGTTCATACGCTAGCGGCTTTTATTGTGCAGGGATATGGGTCCGCTATCGATTTCGTAGTCGGTAGTCGGTAGTCGGTGGTCGGGACGCGCATACCTGCCTCTCCATCGTTGCCGTTATCCGTTTACCGTGTAACCGTTGATCACTCCTTGCCCGATAGTGGTAGCATCTCTATGTATGCGCCAGCGCCAAATGCGCCCTGACTACCGATTACCGACCACCGACTACAAAACCGATAGCGTCATCATCTCCATGTACGCACGATCGGCAATCCCACTAAAAAAGCAGCCTTTCGGCTGCTTTTCTATTTCCTTAGTCCTGGGGACGAATGACAACGTATCTGTACGGTGCTTCGCCTTCGGATTCGGTGACCACGCTGTGGTCGTCCTGGAGGGCCAGGTGAATGATGCGGCGTTCACCGGCTGCCATGGGTTCGAGGCGGACTTCTTCGCCGGTGCGTTTTACCTTACCGGCCAGTCTCTTCGCCAGTGCTTCCAGGGTGTCCTGGCGGCGTTCTCTGTAGTTTTCTACGTCCAGGAGAACGAAGTAGTGATGACGGAAGGATTTCCCGGCAGCCAGGTTAGTGAGGTACTGGAGAGCGTCCAGTGTCTGACCATGCTTGCCGATCAAAATGCCCAGCCCCTGGCCGCACAGATTGATATGGATCCGTTCTTCGTTCATCATGCATTCCATGGTGACGGAAAGGCCCATGCCTTTGAATACGCCGGCAAGGAATTCTTTCGCTTCTTCGGCGGTCTTCTTCTGTTCTTCCACATTGAATGCCGGTTCTTCGCGAGCCGGTTTTTCTTCAACTGGAGCGACAACTTCTGCTTCTTCAGCAGGCGCTTCTTCTTTTGCTTCTTCTACGGGAGCCACTTCTTCCGCCGGAGCGGTTTCTTCTACCGGTACTTCTTCAGAAGCCGGAGCTTCCGGTGCGGGAGCGGGAGCTACCTCTTCGGCAACTTCCTCTTCCACTTCTTCGACAACTTCGTCAGGAGCAGAGATGTCTACCACTGCCATTTTCTTGTGGAACATACCAAAGAGACCGTTGGAGGGCTGCTCTACCACATGCACGATCGCTTCTTCGCGGCTAATGCCGAGCTGTTCTAAGCCCTGCTCGACAGCGCCCTCGATTGTTTTTGCTGTGATTCTGACTGTTCTCATTTTTCATCAGCCTCCCCGGTTTTTGGCGTTTCACTCTTCGGCGCCGCTTCGGCGTCCTTTACAGGAGAAGCCTCTGCCTTCGGGGCTTCTTTATTTTCTTTGTCAGCGTCATCGGCCGGCTTCTTGACTACCTTTTTGATGACTTTCTTGCGAATGATCTTTTTCTTCTTCATTTCCACTGCCTGGGGCTGGTTCTCACCGTGAACGGTCAAGGTGCCTTTGGACGCGGATTTTCCGAAGAAGCGTTCCTTCATTTCGCCGCGGTACATGATGGTCTGCTGCACCAGCTGGTACAGGTTGCAGACGATCCAGTAAATAACCAAGCCACTCGGGAAATTGAGGGACATCCAGCCGATCATGACCGGCATCATGAGAAGCATGGTCTTCTGATTGCTTGGAGCATCCTTCGGCGTGGTCTGCCAGGAAATAATGAAGGTGGAAGCCGCAGAAAGAATCGGCAGGATATAGCTTTCATCCGGCACAGCCAGACTTTCCAGCCACAGGAAACTTTCGTGGGCCGGGTCGTAAGCAAATCCCTGCAGCGCGTAGTAAATGGAAACCAGGAACGGCATCTGGATCAGGAGAGGCAGACAGCCGGAGAGCGGAGACGCTCCATTTTCCTTGTAGAGTCTTCCCATTTCCTCGCGGAGTTTCTGGGGATCATTCTTGTATTTCTTCTGAATCTTCTGGAGTTCCGGCTGAATGGCCTGCATGGCCTTCATGGAACGGATCTGTTTCAAAGCCAGTGGCAGGAGCAGCGTCTTGATGACGATAGTCAGGACGATGATCGCGATACCGTAGCTCGGAAATCCCATGCTTTCGGTGGCTCTGTAGCAATACTCCAGGCAGACACGCATGATTTCTGCCAGGAAGCCGACAAAGTTCGAAAGAATCGGAATCTGAAAATCACTCATTGTGTACTCCTTATACGGCCTATATTGCAGCCGCTAATGACCGGGCGTTCTAAATTTCAATCGCCCGGTGAGTTTTGGGGACTTTTGTTATGGGGGGAAATAGCCATGGAAATACTAGGGATAAGGGATAGGGGATAAGGGATAAGGCGCGTTTGGCGAAGCGGTCAAATGTGCCATGCCCTCTTCTCTGAAGAGGGTGCCCGCAGGGCGGGTGATGCCGCCGGACGTGGGGAAGCAGCCAAATGCGCCCCGACTACCGACTACTGACCACTGACTACTATACCGACAGCGGCAAGTATGCCCGCTCTCAAAACCCGGCTCCTGACTCCCACTAAAAAAGCAGCCTCTTCACGGCAAGGGATCATAGCCGCCCTTGTGAAAAGGGTGACACTTCAAGATCCGTTTGATCGCAAGATAGCTGCCTTTAAGGGCTCCATATTTTTGAAGCGCCTGCAGGGCGTATTCGCTGCAGGTCGGGTAGAAACGACAGCAAGGGGGCTTCAAGGGCGAAATAAAAGCTCTATAGAATCGAACGAGACCGATCAATAGCTCTTTCATCTTATTTCTCCAGAATTCCGGCTTTACGCCACAAGGAAAGGATCGCCTTCTCTGCTTCCTGGTAGGTCGCCTCCGTCAGGAAATAGCCTGCCAGCATGACCACCTCGTAGTGAGGAGACAGCTCGGCGCGGTGAAGGCGGTAAACCTCCTTCATGAGCCGGCGGGAACGATTCCTCGCGAAAGCGTGGCCGATCTTCTTCGTCGTCACAAAGCCAAGACGGGTCTCTGCGCGGCGGCTCTTCACCACGTAGCAAAGCCCGGCGCGGTTGCTGAAACGCTTACCGGATCTGTAAATCCTACGGTAATCCCTGTTCTGTCTGATGCGGCAATCCTTCGGAAGCTTGTAGCTCACCGCCTCGCCGCTTACGTCTTGATTAGGCACTTAATACCTTTCTGCCCTTTGCTCTTCTTCTCTTCAGAACAATACGGCCTGCTTTTGTTTTCATACGAGCGCG
This sequence comes from bacterium, assembly GCA_963640485.1. GTDB lineage: Bacteria > Bacillota > Negativicutes > Veillonellales > Dialisteraceae > Dialister. The sequence continues at coordinate 5,009 of CAVHZP010000113.1, forward strand.
GAAACCGTGGGTCTGTTTTCTCCAATGGTTGTTCGGCTGGAATGTCATCTTTGCCATGTATAAACACCTCCTTACATCGGTTTGTGCTATTTTCGTGCACCATAACAGAATAATTATATCTAAGTCATAGGTGCATGTCAAATAAAAAGATAGGGTGGAAATCGATGCTCTACGCTGGTGGTTTCGTAGTCGGTGGTCGGTAGCCGGTAATCGGGGCGCGATTGGTGCCGTTCTCACATATCGATGTAGCCTCCATGTGAGAATAGCCTCAAATGCGTCCTGATCACTGATTACTAACCCCCAATGCTAGGGAACCACTGATTAAATCGCTTTTCATCTGACTTTCTGGCCCAATGGCGCAATACTTCGTCGGGATTTCCCTTTCATACTTCGGTATGCGCGGGAAATTCCTCCTCGTCTTGCACCATTGGGCTGGTCAGAAATTCAGATGGCGATTTAATCAGTGTTTCCCTAGCCACCATCTCCCTCGCCCACTGGGCTGCCGCCTGGAAATCAGATTCATTGGGGTGCTTCTCTGCTTCCTCCAGGCGCTCCAGCCGTTCCGGGGTCAGGGGATGCACTTCGGCGGCGTGGTCGCTTCTCTTGCGGATATGGAAGGAGTGGACGCGGCCCTGGCAGATGAAGGTGCCCACGCAGGTGCTCGTCTGTGGCAGGAGCGCTGCTGCGTTGGCCAGGTAGGACTTTGCCGCCTCCGAGTCCGGCCAGGCGCCGACGGTGGCGAAGATGGCAACTTTCTTGCCCTCGATGGAAGCCAGTGTCTTCTGGGCGATGGGATCCGCGCCGCGGCGGTAGCCCCAGAATCCTACGAACACCAAATCATAGGAAGAAAGGTCGTTTCCCTGTCGACCCTCTTCGCAAATTTCTTTCTCTCCCGGCAATGCTTCATAAATCGCCTCTGCCACAGCCTTCGTATTTCCCGTGCGCGAAGACCAAAGTACCAAAGATTTCATGTAATTCCTCCTTTTGAAAGTAAGTATGATTGACGCTATCGGTTCTGTAGTCGGTAGTCGGTGGTCGGTAGTCAGTACGCATTTGGCGTCTACCGCACATAGCGAAACAACCGCCAGGGAACCACTGATTACTGATTACTAACTACTAAACCGATAGTGCCCCACCAAAACCATTTCCCAAATTATCCCCTATCCCCTCTCATTTGTCAAAGTTGACAGCCATCCGTGGTGTCACTATGATGGGATTAAGAATGATTGGCGCTATCGGTTTAGTAGTCAGTGGTCAGTAGTCAGTAATCAGGACGCATTTAGCA
>CAVHZP010000114.1:0-6279 GCA_963640485.1 bacterium
ACCATTGGGCTGGTCAGAAATTCAGATGGCGATTTAATCAGTGTTTCCCTAGCTGTGGGCTGTTAGCTGCTAGTCGGCTAGGGAACTGACTCGTCGACGAACACTATGCCTACATAGCCCACGCAGCTGGTGCTGCTGACGTTAGTGTAAACCAACCTCCACCGCAAGCGGTCCCCCTCCTTCCAAAGGAAGGAGGTTAAAGAGGAATGGTCCTTCCGAAGGAAGGACCCACCTTATATATACCCCCTTCCTTTGGAAGGGGGAGGGCCCGAAGGGCGGGGGTTGGCGCCCCTATAGCGGCTAGCAAAGTATTTGGTGTTTCTGCTAATCGCGGGACGCTCTTTGCTACTGTCTCTATGTTTTTCTAGCCGGCTAGCAGCCAGCAGCTAGAAGCTTCAGCGACATGTTTGCACCAGCGGGCGCGCGCTTTACTGCTTCTCCGCTACAAACTTTCCTTCCTTGCTATCATAGGAGAGGCTGTAGTTGGCGTCGCCGGCGTGGAGGAGAATGGATTTCTTTTCCACATCGAAGGAGCTGGCAGCGGAGTCCAGGCTCAGGGATTCGCCGGAGAATACTTGTTTGAATTCGCCTTTCTTGTAGGACACAATGTAAGCGCCGTTCACGTCGCCGGTGTTGATGAGGTAGAAGCGAAGACCGTTGGAATCATTGATGAGCGGCGTGATGGTGAGGGTGGCGTCGCGGTAGCCGGAGTCTTGGATGATGTGCGCCGGTATTTCTTCCAGCATGAGCATATTTTCCGATGCCTGAGTGGTGAAGATGAGATCCACTTTCGCGTTGTCGCAGAAAGTGAGATTCACGTCCAGCCGCTGGTCCGCGGTTAGCGCCAGATGGAACGCCGCCTGGGCGCCATTGGTGGTGATGAGCTCATTGTCCTTCACCACGGTGTCGGTGACAGCCAAAGTGGTGGGCTCGCCGGTGACCCAGTTGGCAGAAACGCCGGTGGTCAGAGCCAGGGCGAGAGCGCAGGTGGCAATTATTTTTTTCATAAGAAACCTCCTTTGGGAATCCTCTCTACTATAGCCTTATTATAAGGGAGGGGAGGGGATTAGCGCTAGGGGGTTAGTAATCAGTGGTCAGTAATCAGTAATCAGGACGCGTTTGACTGCGGGGGAGCTGGGGGACTAAACCGCTAGCGGTGAATGCTTATTGCTTCTTACGCCCAATGCGTCCTGATTACTGATTACTGATCACTGACTACTAACTTGATGGCGTAATCCCCCGAAAACAAGCAACAAAAAGAGCCGGCTCTATGAGCCGGCTTGAAATGCAGTAATCAGATGTCTCTGTTTACTTTATGAGAACGAAGGCAACGAGTGCAGACATTCATTCTCTTGACCTGTCCGTCAACCAGTACGCGTACTCTCTGGACATTCGGTTTCCAGGTTCTCTTTGTTTTCAAGTGGGAATGGGATACATTGAATCCCGTAGCGGTTCCCTTGCCGCAAACTTCACAATAGTTAGCCATGTGCTACACCTCCTTGCACTTCCGCGATTGCAACATTCATAATATATCACAATTTATTTTTTCGCGCAAGTGTTTTACACCGGCCTATTTAAAGAATTATAATAACAGTAAATAGCATCGTTCCGATTTCATTTCGAGGAGAACCATCATGAGATTATCCGATTCTGTGCAATATATCAAGGGCGTGGGGCCGGTGCTGGCTCAAAAACTTTTGCGGCTGGGGATACAGACGGTGGAGGATCTGATTTCCTTCTACCCGAAGCGCTACCAGGACTGGACGAAGGTGACGCCCATGGAGGAAATTCGCGTCGATGAAGAGGCGGTGGTGTACGGGGAAATCGTGGGCATGCGGGAGGTGCGTCCGCGGCGGCAGATGTCGATCCTGAATGTGATGATTTCCGACGGCACCGGCTCGGTGGTGCTCACCTATTTCAATCAGCCCTGGAAGGCGCAGGAGTTTCAGCGGGGCACCCACGCGCTGGCCTACGGGAAAATCGAGTACGGCTACAACCGGTATCAGATCAGCAATGCAGAAATAGAAATCATTGCGCCGGAAGCGCTGCCGGCGCTGCAGAAGCTGGTGCCGGTGTATCCACTGACCGAGGGTATCCGCATCCAGCAGATGCGAAAGATCATCGCCGACGCGCTGACTTATGTGGAGGACGCGGAGGAAAATCTGCCGGCGGAAACGGTGGCGCGGGAGCGTCTCATGGGGCGCTTAGAGGCCATGAGCTGCATGCACCACCCGAAGAATTGGAAGGAGCAGCAGGAAGCGCGGAGGCGGGTAGCGTTCGAGGAATTGTTCTTCATGCAGGCCGGTGTGCTTCTGCTTCGGAAGAAGCGGGAGAAAGGCGCTGAGAGCATCAAGTGTGCGCCGTCAGGAAATCTGGTGGCAGCGGTGCGGAATCACTTCCCTTTCACACTGACCGAAGGACAGGCAGGCGCGTTCCGGGACATCGAGGACGACATGGAAGGGCTGGTGCCCATGAATCGCCTAGTGCAGGGCGACGTGGGCAGCGGCAAGACCGCCGTGGCGGCGCTGGCGTTGGCGAAGATTGTAGAGAATGGCTACCAGGGCGCGCTAATGGCGCCGACGGAAGTGCTGGCGGGGCAGCACTACGAAACATTTCAGAATTTTTACAAAGACTTGCCCATTCGCGTGGCGTACCTTTCGGGGCAGACGAAGACGGCGGAGAGAAATGAAATTCTTCGGGGCCTTCGGGAAGGGGAGATCGATGTGCTCATCGGCACCCACGCCCTCATCGAGGACGACGTGGTCTTCGCGCACCTGGGGCTTGTGATCACCGACGAGCAGCACCGCTTCGGCGTGAAGCAGCGGAAGGCGCTGGAAACGAAAGGGGAGTCGCCTCACATTCTGGTCATGACGGCAACACCGATTCCCCGTACCATGGCGCTGTCGGTGTACGGCGACCTGGACGTGTCCGCTATCCGCGGCATGCCGCCGGGCCGCCACCCGGTGAAAACCTATGCCATCGGCAGCGACATGTTGCAGCGGGTATTCAATTTCATGGGACGGGAAATCGCGGCGGGTCACCAGGTCTACGTGGTTTGCCCGCTGGTGGAGAAGAGCGAGAAGCAGGACCTGGCGTCGGCGGTGGCAGTCTTTGAAGATTTCCGTGATCGGATTCTCCCCATGTATAAAATCGGTCTCGTTCACGGCCGCATGAAGAATAAAGAAAAAGAAGAAGTGATGGAGAGTTTCCATAAAGGGGAAACAAAACTTCTGGTGGCCACGTCGGTCATCGAAGTGGGCGTGAACGTGCCGAATGCGACCATCATGTTCGTCTACGGCGCCGACCGCTTCGGCCTCTCTCAGCTCCACCAGCTCCGCGGTCGCGTGGGCCGCGGTGATGCCCAGGCCTATTGCATCCTGTACTCTGACAACCAGAACGAAGTGACAAGGACAAGGTTGGAGCTGATGTGCAAAATCCAGGACGGCTTCCTGCTCTCGGAGAAAGACCTCCTCCTCCGCGGCAGCGGCGAATTCTTCGGCTATCACCAGCACGGCATGCCGGACCTGAAAGCCGCCGACATCGTGAGAGACTTACCGCTCTTGGAAGAGGCAAGAAAAGAGGCAAAGAAAGCGGTGGATCAAGGCGTGGACTTCCGGGCAGAACTGGCGCACCGGTTTGGCGGGGCGTTCTTTGAGAAATTGTATGAATGAGGCTGGAGGTTTAGTAATCGGTGGTCGGTAGTCGGTAGTCGGTTCGCGATTACCGGCACAGACAATCAGACGGGTAGATATCAGATGTCAGACCGCGCGCACCTGCTGTCTCACATCCGTATCCGTTTACCGTGTAATCGACTATTGCCCCGATAGCGGGAAATGGAGCGGAATACGGTTATACGGTAAACGGTTCGCGGCTACGATGAGGAAGCAGCCAAATGCGAACCGACTACCGACTACCGATTACCGACTACTAACCAACCGAAGCATTCACGAAACTTAGACAGAAACCTATCATCTATGATATAATGTTTTAATTGACAGGGAGGAAATTTCTCTGGCATCCCTCTATATATAATTTCTATATTTATAATAGGATTTCCCAAATTGATTTGAATGGAGGCTATGATGAGAGCAGACAAGTTTGGCAAACAGGGACTGACTTTTGATGATGTGCTTCTGATTCCGGCGCATTCCAATGTGCTTCCCCGCGATGTAGACGTGCGGACCCATCTGACGAAGAATATCACTTTGAATATTCCGGTGATGAGTGCCGGCATGGATACGGTCACCGAAGCTGAGATGGCCATCGCCATTGCCCGCGAAGGCGGCATCGGCGTGATTCACAAGAACATGAGCATCGATGAACAGGCCAGAGAAGTGAAGCTGGTGAAGCGTTCGGAACACGGCATCATCGTGGATCCGATTTACCTGGCACCGGATAACACACTGTCCGATGCAGACGAATTGATGAATAAGTATCATATTTCCGGCGTGCCGATCACCGAGAATGGCAAGCTGGTGGGCATCATCACGAACCGTGATATGCGTTTCGAGACCGATTTGTCCCGTTCCATCAGTGAAATCATGACGTCCAAAGGCCTGGTAACGGCGCCGGAAAATACGACCATGGAAGAAGCGAAAGGCATTCTGCAGGCGCACCGCATCGAAAAATTGCCGCTGGTGGATAGCGAAGGCCATCTGAAAGGCCTCATCACCATCAGAGACATCGAGAAGATGAGAAAGTTCCCGCATTCCAATAAGGACGCTGACGGCCGTCTCATGGTAGCTGCTGCTATCGGCGTCACCGCTGACGTGGAAGACCGCGTGGAAGCGCTGATGGATGCGAAGGCTGACGCTCTGGTCATCGACACCGCTCATGGCCATAGCGAAGGCGTGCTGGAAACCATTAGAAAGCTGCGCTACGATTTCCCGACGCTGGAACTCATTGCCGGCAATGTGGCAACTTACGAAGCCACCAAGGCTCTCATCGAAGCCGGTGTTTCCGCTGTCAAAGTCGGCATCGGCCCCGGTTCCATCTGCACCACCCGCATCATCGCCGGTATCGGCGTGCCGCAGATCACAGCAATTTATGATTGTGCCAGAGCAGCAGAGGGTACGGGCATCCCGATCATCGCCGATGGCGGTATCCAGTACTCCGGCGATATTGCCAAAGCTTTGGGCGCCGGCGCGTCCTGCGTGATGCTGGGCAACCTCCTGGCAGGCACCGAAGAAGCACCGGGCGAAATGATTATTTACCAGGGCAAGAATTACAAATCCTACCGCGGCATGGGCTCTCTGGGGGCTATGCAGTCGGGCAGCAAGGATCGCTATTTCCAGCAGAATGCGAAGAAACTGGTGCCGGAAGGCATCGAAGGCCGCATTCCTTACAAAGGTCATGTTTCCGATGTGCTCTTCCAGCTGATCGGCGGCCTCCGCGCAGCTATGGGCTACTGCGGCGCCAAAGATATCAAGGCCATGAATGAAGAGACACAGTTTATTCAGATTACCGGCGCCGGCCTCCGTGAAAGCCATCCGCACGATGTGAGCATCACCAAGGAAGCACCGAACTACAGCATGAAATGATTGATATACGAAGTGCCTCTCACAATGTGATGGATGTCCATGTCTATGCGCTCACCATGGAGGAAGTGCTGGCCTGGGCCAAAGAGGCGGTTAAAGAAGAAAAGCCCTGTCTCATCGCCACGGCGAATGCAGAAATGATTATGCAGGCCCAGAGCGACCAGGAGCTTCGGGACATATTGAACGAAGCAGACATGGTGGTCCCTGACGGCGCCGGCGTGCTCTGGGCAGGGGAAACATTGGGAACGCCGTTTCCGGAGCGTGTCACCGGCGCGGACCTCTCGGTGGAACTTTTGAAAATCGCCGGTAAAGAAGAGTGGCCCGTCTATTTCTTAGGCGGCGCTCCCGGTGTAGCACAGAAAGCAGCCGATACTTTCATGAAGGATCATGGCAGCTTTTCTCTGGTGGGCTGTCACGATGGCTACTTTGACGCCGAAGAGGAGAAGAAAATCCTCAAAGACATCAAAGCAAGCGGCGCCCGCCTCCTCCTGGTAGGCCTTGGGGTGCCGAAGCAGGAGAAATGGCTCTCTCGCCATAAGGAAGAATTGGGACCGGTCCTCGCCATGGGTATCGGCGGCGTCTTTGACGTCATGAGCGGCAATCTCAAACGGGCGCCGCTGTGGATGCAAAGAAACCGGCTGGAGTGGGCGTACCGCCTCTACCTGCAGCCGAGCCGCATCGGCCGCATGATGGCGATCCCCCGATTCATGAGAGCAGTGAAGAAATGGAAGAAGAGTGGGGC
>CAVHZP010000115.1:0-6270 GCA_963640485.1 bacterium
AAGCGCCGCTACTTTTGAAAAGCAGGTACGCGCGTACCGACTACCGATTACCGACCACCGACCACTACAAACAAAAAGCTCCGATATTTGCCTAACCGCAAACATCGGAGCTTTTTCATTTCTCACCGTCTCTCCCGCCACACCTGTCTGGCTGCGAGAAGGAAAAGTACTGTCGTCAGTGCTGCGGTGAAGAGGGTCATCATATCATCCTGCGACGCCGCCCGCCACAGGGAGAAAGCAGCAAGAGCGCCTAAGAGGGCCAATCGGATTTTATTTTTCATAGTCACCTCGAGTTTAGTAGCCGGTGGTCGGTAGTCAGTAATTAAGCATATTAACTCCATTGGTTTAGTAATCAGTGGTCAGTAATCAGTAGTCAGGTCGCTTTTCCCACTATCGCCCATTGGATACCAAACCGATAGCGGAAAACGTAAAAATGGGCTAGTAATTAAACGCGTCCTGATTACTGATCACTGATCACTGACCACTAAACCTCCGGCGCCCAAGCACGCCCACCTCACTTCGCCCCTTCCAGCAGACTTTCTAAATCCACCGGCTGGAATTTGATAGCCGGCTTCTCTTCCAGCATGGCCAGCACGTAAGCGAGCGCTGCTTCTACGCCGTACTTGAGGCCGCTTTCGTCGAGATCAAATTCCGGGGTGTGATGGTTCGCACCGGTGCCGAGAGCTTCATTTTTTATGCCCGTAAAGGTGAAGAGGCCGGGGTACATGGACTCGGTCATGGAGAAGGTTTCCGACGCCATCCAGGGATCCGTGTCTTCCATGATATCCCCCACCCGCTCAGCGATGGCTTTCTTCGCCAGGTCCACGCAGTCTTTGTTATTCGCCGTCACCGGAAAATACTGATCCTCCAGGATTTCCGCGCGGCAGCCGAAGCTGTCGCACACGCTCTCCAGCAATTTCCAGAAATCTTTCCGGAACGCCAGACCGTCTTCATTGACAAAGCAGCGGGCGGTGCCGGCGAAGGTGAGAAGGTCGGGGATTACGTTTGGTGTGTCGCCGGCCTGCACCATGCCGAAGGAGTAGGTGAGGCAATTCTGCGGGCTCACCTTACGCATACGGTAGGACTGCAGCGCCGAATAGAATGCATTGAAGCAGTCGATGGTGCTGACAGCCAGATGGGGAAGAGAGCCGTGACCGCTATGACCGTGAATCTGCACGCGGAAGAAGAACGCCCCCGCCATGACGCCGTCATACATCACCGCCACCTTGCCCGCCGGCAGGCAGTACATGGTGTGGGTACCATAGCAGGCGTCCACATGGACCTGATGATCCGCCAGGTAGCGCAGCAGATGATCCACGCCGCGCTCGCCCATTTCCTCTGCCTCTTCGAACATCAGGAGCACCTTGCCCTCCCATTCATCCTTATGAGCCGCGAGAATTTTCGCCGCCGTCAGAAGCATGGCCATGTGACCATCGTGGCCGCAGGCATGGGAGACGCCGGGATTTTTAGAAATACAAACTTTCTTCTGCGTCAGATTATTTTCATTTTCCTCGATAGGCAGCGCGTCCATATCCGCGCGCATCAAGACCGTCCAACCCGGTTTCCCGCTGTCGATGGTACCAAAAATACCTCCATGAGGCACCTGCACCGTCTCGATGCCCCACTGATGCAGGGTCTCTTCGATGAAATCCATGGTCTCAAATTCCTGCTGAGACAGCTCCGGATGCTCATGAAAATGACGGCGCAAAGAAATCAGAAAACTTTCTTCCGCTTCTACGCAAGATGTTATATCCAAAGAAATCACTCCTTTTTATTTGTTGTTTCTCATTATAGGAAGGGGAAGGGACGGTGTCAAATAGCTGGGCGCCAAGGGATAAGGGATAGGGGATAAGGGATAAGGCGCATTTTTCGCTATCGCCCCCTGAACCTTCCTACGCTATCTATTGGCCACACCCACTTTTCAAAGGCGGTATGGTGCGCCTTATCCCTTATCCCTTGTCCCTTATCCCTAAACCACCTTCGTTACCTCGCGCAAAAACGGCATCGCCGGAATGGCGCCTCTCCGGCTGGTGGTGATCGACGCCGCGCGGTTCGCAAAGCGCAAGGTGTCTTCCAGCGTGGAAATAGAAATCTCTGCCAGCTCTTCACGGCAAAGGCGAGAGAGGACGGCGCCGAAGAAGCTGTCACCGGCGCCGTTCGTATCGCCTACCACGCAGGGGATGCCGGCGACGCGGCCGGTGTTTTCACCAAGCCGATAGAGCGCGCCTTTCTCGCCCAAGGTGACGAGGATGAGAGAAATCCCCAGCGCTGCCAGTTCTTCGCTGCCCGTTTCCAAATCTTCCGTACCGGTCAAAAGGGCAAATTCCTCTTCCGACACTTTCAGAATATCCGTCAGCGGCAACAGCTTTTTCATTTCCGTCACCGCCAGCGCTTCACTTTCCCACAAGCTCTCGCGATAATTGGGATCGTAGGCAAGCACGGCGCCCGCAGCCTTCGCCCGACGGGCGGCGTCCAGGATCGCCTCACGAGCAGGAGACACCGTCAAACTCACAGAGCCGAAATACACCACCTTTGCCGCGCCAAGGACTTCATCAGAAATATCCGCACCAATCAGATTTCCATCAGCGCCGCGGTAAAAAGAAAAGCTGCGGTCTCCCATTTCATTCACTAACACCACCGCCAGCGTAGTGGAAGAGCAAGAATCCACCGCCAGATGAGACGCATCCACGCCATTCTCTACCAACGTCTTTCTGAGCGTCTCGCCGAATCCATCACGCCCCACCTTGCCGATGAAGCCCGCCTTGGCGCCTAACCGTGCCGCCGCCACCGCCACATTGGCCGGCGCGCCGCCGGGGTAGGCGGCAAACTGCCCGATGCCCTTGTCACTCCCCTGCTGGGTCAGGTCAATCAATATTTCTCCTATGGTCAAGAGGTCCATGGTATTTCCTTTCTGCATAATAAAAACCGAGCCTTTCAAAAAGACTCGGTTTCAGAGTTGGTGCCGGAGGTGGGACTTGAACCCACACGATGTTGCCATCGCCAGATTTTGAGTCTGGTGCGTCTGCCATTCCGCCACTCCGGCATATCGACGGAAATTATTGTATCATACCTATGACTAAGTTGCAAGGTCATTTGAGAAAAAAGGGATAGGGACTGCGGATAAGGAACAAGGGACAGGGGATAAGGCGCATTTCTCTCTATCGATTACCGACTACCGAACGCGAAACCGATAGCTTTAAACATACCAGTATCACAAAAAGGATTTGCTTTCCATCTTAAATCCGATTGACCAAATAGGGCATACCCTTTATAATAAATACTGCAATCCATGCGAGCGTGGCGGAATTGGTAGACGCACAGGATTTAGGATCCTGCGCCTTGTGCATAAGGGTTCGAGTCCCTTCGCTCGCACCAAAAAGGACCGGCGATTTTCGAAATCGCCGGTCCTTTTTACTGTTGATTTAGCATAACGCTTCCGTTTTAGTAATCAGTAATCAGTGGTCAGTAATCAGGACGCATTTCCCGTTACTTTCACATAGCGGTAGTCCCGCTATATAGGCACGACGCCAATCGCGCCCTGATCACTGATTACTGATTACTGACTACTAAACCGATAGCGCCAATCATCTAAACATTGCGTAGCGTCTTCATTAGCGACGGAATATCTATTGGCTTCGCGATATGGCCATTCATGCCGGCTTCAATGGCACGGCGGCGGTCTTCGGCAAAAGCGTTGGCGGTGAGTGCGAAGATGGGAATCCCCGCCTTCTTGCCTTCCACCAGGCAACGGATTTCCCGGGTGGCTTCGTAGCCGTCCATGATAGGCATCTGGATATCCATGAGAATCACGTCGTAGGTACCCGCCGGAGCTTCCCGCACTTTTTCCACGGCAATCTTTCCGTCTTCCGCGGTGTCCACGGTGAAGCCTGCCATTTCCAGGAGCTCCTGACAGATTTCCCGGTTCAGCTCATTGTCTTCCACCAGGAGCACCCGTTTCCCTTCGACAATCTGTTCCAGCAGCTCTTCGCTGTCCTCGGTCTCCCGGATTTCTTCCGCGAGCCGCGTAGCAGGAATGGTGACAACGAAATGAGAGCCCTTCCTCACTTCACTAGTGACAGTGATGGTGCCGCCCATGAGCTTCACAATGCGGCTGGCGATGGACATGCCCAACCCGGTACCGGGGATGCCGCTCACCGTCGCCGTTTCCTCGCGGCTGAACGGTTCGAAGATATGGGTGATGTACTCCTTCGACATACCGATGCCGGTGTCACGGATATGAAACTGGTAGAGCCCCTTCCCGTCCTCAGCGTCTCCGATTTCCTCGATGGAGAAATGGATTTCCCCACCTTCCGGCGTGAATTTCGCCGCGTTGCTTAGGATATTGAGAAGCACCTTCTTCATTCGCATGGGGTCCAGGAGCACCGTGGGATGGGCGATGTCTTTCATTTCGCCGAAGAAATGAATGCCCTTCGCTTTGATGTCATTCTGAATGATGGTTTCCAGGTCCTGGTAAATATGGGTCAGAGACACCGGCTTTTCTTCCAGCTCGATGTGACCGCTTTCGATGCGGCTCATGTCCAGCACATCGTTGATCAGCGCCAGGAGGTGGTTGCTCGCCACGGTAACTTTCCCAAGATAATTCTTCACCATGTCCGGGTCGTGCAGGTGGTTCATGGCAAGCGCCGTGAACCCGGTGATAGCATTGAGCGGCGTGCGGATATCGTGGGACACGCTATTGAGGAAGGTAGTCTTCGCCTGGTTCGACTGGTTCGCCGCCACCAGCGCCTTTGCCAACGTTTCCTTCTTCTGCTTTTCCCCTTCGATGATGCTGTCGATATTTTGAAATCCCGCGATGATCTGGTTACTGCCTTCCAGGCGCACGAAACGATAGCGATAATAGTGGGTTTCCCCATCGATCAAGGTGCGATAGTTGCCCTCGTACTCTTCCGCATCCTTTAATTTTTCCTGCAGCGCCGGCAGTTGCCACAGCTCGTAAATCATGGCGCGGTCATCGGGGTGCACGCGGCTTTCCACATACTTACAAAGTACATCGTCATAGCAGTACGGCGTGGTAGACCCGCGCACCAGGCCGGGCACTACGAAGCCGTCCATTTTCAGGATATACACCTGATTTTCATCGGGGTGAATCAGGAAGACATTCAGGAAATCCCGCGCCAGCGCGTGGAACATGGTGATTTGCTCCCGCAGCCGCTCCTCGTAGCGCTCCTTCTCCTTCACTTCGTCCCCAATGTCCAGACCATAGAGGATTGCCTCCATATGCCCATTGGTGGGATTCATCTGCAACCGCGCATTCACACGGGCAGCGCGGATGGAGCCATCGTCGAAGTAGGAAACCGTATCTCTGGAAATCTCCACATTTCCCTTCTCATAGCTCGCCATCATGGCTTCCCGGGAGAACTTCTCATACATCGCCTCCCGCTCCGCCAGGTCCGGGATAAAGGAAACCAGGTGACGCAGCGTGCGATTCACCGTCTCGTGCTTCGGGAAAGTGCTCATATTTTTCTTCGCCGCCCCGTTCAAAGAGAGGCACACGTCGGCAGTGAGGTCGAAGTGGAGAATCCCCTGGGCCTCCGGAATGGACTGGAGCAGCAGCTTCATCTGGGATTCGAAAATGTGCTGGGACCGGCGAATCTCCGTGATGTCCCAGGCGTACTCCATGAAAACCTTCTGCCCCCGCCACTGGAACACATTGGTCTTGGCGGCATAAATATTATTTCCATTATCCACTTCGATTTCCGCAGACCTGCGATTTCCCAGCTTGCGCATGGGGCAATAGGGACAAGGCTCCGAGAGCCCCATCATGTACTCGTAGCAATGCCTGCCATGGTAGTCTTCCCCATGATGCAGCGCAAACTCCCGCGCCGGCTTATTGGCATAGAGCATCCGAAAAGACTCTAAGTCACTGAGCTGGATCATTTGGTTCGTCTCGTCGAGAATCAGGGACAACATGTCCTCATCTTCCGGCAGCTGTTTCCATTCGTCGTCACTTGGCGGCATGCTAAAACTCCTCTCTACAAGCAGATATATGCTTTCATTATATCGGCTTGCAAGAGGAGTTGCAAATGGGATTGTGGGGGCGACGCTATCGGGTTAGTGGTCAGTATAATCAGTGATCAGTAGTCAGGACGCGTTTGAGGCTAGTGCACAAAACTCGCGGCGCTTTATAGTTTGTGCGCCGCACTCCGCTTTGACCCTCTTCCTTCGGAAGGGGGAGGGCCCGAAGGGCGGGGGTTAGGCGAGAAAGCAGCCAAATACATACCTGGCATCTTTTGTAAGCCAACCTCCACC